>JBBTAG010000108.1:0-2951 GCA_038044345.1 Nanobdellota archaeon | reverse complement strand
ACATTTGCTGGAGTGCTTAGTGCTGATGGAACTTCCTATGATATTGGAGGAAGTATGAATATTAATTCTACAAACTTGTTAGTTAATGGAATATGTGGGACAACACAAAATGCATGCACGTCTTCTGCGACTGCAATAAATATCGGACAAAATTCAACTCATTACTATTGGATATGTCCTGGAAGTAGTGGAGGAACGAATGCATCGTGTAATTTATTGATATCTGGAGTGTTGTATCCTCTTGTTTATAATGGAGTAACATTGCCTGTTGTGGCTGGAATTCCATCGGCATTTAATTTAACGGAAACAGGAACTTACAAATTAGTTGGAAAT
This sequence comes from Nanobdellota archaeon, assembly GCA_038044345.1. Classification (GTDB taxonomy): domain Archaea; phylum Nanobdellota; class Nanobdellia; order Pacearchaeales; family GW2011-AR1; genus VGKP01. The sequence goes on along the minus strand of JBBTAG010000108.1, from coordinate 2,618 downwards.
GTTAGTGCTTCAAGCGTTGGAACGAATTCGTTCTATATTGATGTTGATATGAGTCCGGCAACAGATGATAAAGCTTGGGATATTCTTTCACCAGTTACAAATCAGTTAGTTGATGCTTCGTGGAGGGGAGTAAACGCGGTTAGTTGTTATGATACTCCTTCTTGTGCAGAATTCAATCCAAAGAATTGGACGTTATCAGGAGGGGTGCATACACTTTATGTTAATATCAGGGAACCTGGAACTTTAATTCAATCGATTAAATTTGTAAGAGTTGGTGTTGTGCCTGTTGATACAATTCCTCCGGTAATTTCGAACTTGCTTCCTTCCGGAACTCTTGCAGCTGGAATAACATCAACTGTACTTTCGTTGACAACAAACGAGATTGCTGAGTGTAGATATTCAATGGCTTCAAATATACCATTTGATTCAATGACTGGCACTTTCACTGGAACAACATCTTTTACATCAACTGTTTCTGGATTAAGTGATGGGAATGTATATAGTTACTATGTAAGATGCAAAGATAATTTTGGAAATGCAAATTCTATTGATTCTGTAATAAGCTTTAGTGTTGCTGCAAATGCTGTTCCAACAGTAAGCATAACTTCTCCCGCAAATGGTGCGAGTTATAATTCTCCTGCAACAGTTATTTTGACTGCAATTGCGAATGATTTAGATGGTAGCATAACGAAAATTATGTTTTATAAGGATGATATTAATTTTGGAAATGATTCTACCTCTCCTTATAATTATACATTAAATGGATTATTGGATGGAGTGTATTCTCTGAAGGCTGTTGCGTTTGATAATGGGGGAGCACCAAGCAGCCCTGCAGAGGTACACATAACTGTGAGTAATTTTTCTTCTCCCGATGATGATGGAGATGGAGTACCTGATTCAATTGATGAGTGTAGGAACAGTACTTCTCAAGGCAGTTCTGTGAACATATATGGATGTCCTAAACCAATTTCAACTAAATTTGGCATTCTTCCAGATTTGAGCTATTCTAATTTGTCTTCGGTTTCTGGATTGCAAATATATAATAGTTATGGAAATCTCTCTTTCAAAGGTTTGATGTTTTTGTTGGATAATTCTTCCTTATCGTTTGCACCTTTGAATTTAGATGATGCAATAGATATAACTCAAAATAGGATAAGTTTGAATGGAACGCGATTGTCTAGTCTAAATAAGAATGCCACAATAAGACTATACAATATTGTGTTTAGCGAGCCAAAGATACTTGAAAATGGAAATGATTGCACAAATTGTTTCAATATATTATTTAATTCTACAACTAAAATAATAGAATTTGATGTTACTCATTTTACAATTTATGGGGTTGTAGAGGGCGCATCGACTGTGTCTCCTGGAGGAGGAGGCGGTGGTGGAGGAGGTGGAGGAGGCGGCGGCACACCGTCTGGGCAGGATAATCAGAGCAATTATGAGCCATTTAACAATGTTTCTGGGAATCAGAGTAATGGGACAGGCATATCTGGTGGAGATATAGGTTTGGGTTCAGATGATATATTTAGTAAGTTTGGGTCTGCTATTAAAAATAACTTTCCAACGGTAGCCCTTGTTTTTGTAATTGTATTTATTGTTATTTTGATAATTATTGTAATAGTTTACAAGAAAAAAGATCATGATTGGCGAGAGAGTGCCAGAGAAAAAATTCATGAAGGGATGTAAAAAAAATGTATTAATTGGAGCAGTATTAATTTCATTAGTTTTCTTAGTGGTTGTATTTGTTGTTAGAGATAGTCATATTTTGAATGCTTATCTTTCTTATAATTATCTTGAAAATGCTTCTAGTAAAAATGTGATTCGGGAATATAATGTATATATTTCTCCTTTACCTGCCGGTGTTGATGGCAGGTATAAAAATGTGACTAGAGAATCTATGGCATACTGGAATGCGAAAAACATTTCTTTTTTCCGTGAAGTTTTTTTGGAAAAAGAGGCAAATGTAATTGTTAATTGGACTAAGGAATTTGAAGGAGAAAGATTAGGAAGAACTCTTGAGACGGGAATTGTTCAAATTGGATTGGGTGATAGTAGATGTATTGGAAAGTGGAAGCCATATTCATATGATTCTGTTTTATTGATTGCAAAACATGAGCTTGGACACATTTTGGGTCTTAATCATATTTTAAATGAATCCGAAATAATGTATAACATTACAATTACTACATATGATTTAGATATATTAGAAAGCGGAATTATTTTAGATGGTTCTGCTTTGTTTTATCCATTCTGTACTTCAAAACAAAAAGCAAATTATTCAATAAGTATGGCTTCTACAGAGCTTATTGATTTTTATGTTGTTTTGTCAAAAGAAGAATTTATAAAAGTTGTAAATAAAAAGGATTTTGTATACTATCCTAATTGCTTTTCCAGGAAGATAAAGAATTATCAGGGCAATTGTACTGTCAATAATCTTGGAGGAATTATTCTCTTGAATCCACCTTCTTTTTTGAATTTGGGCAGTCCTGCACAATTTATACTAAGAGTGAAAGAAGTGTAAATATTTTTCTATTTTTTATAGGCATGTAAAGTTAATTTATAGTATATAATCTATAAAAGAGCTAAGCGTTTTAAGGCTTAGCTCCTTGTGTTGT
>JBBTAG010000107.1:0-11939 GCA_038044345.1 Nanobdellota archaeon | reverse complement strand
CAATTATTACACCATCTTCAGCTTTTATTTTTTCAATAACCGTCGCATCATAAGATGCAACATAGCTTTCCAGAACTTTTGATGCACAATTTGTAATCATTCCAGAGACATTAATATTGCTCTTAACAGCAATAACATATCCATAAAGTCTGCCCTTTCGCTTTTTTGAATCGATTGCTCTTGCCTCGTCCAGTGCGTTTTCATTTACATGCAAAATAGCACTAATCTTCCCATTTTCTTTTTTTATCTTATCAAGATATTTTCGCACCTTTTCTTCTGCTAAACCCATACTATAAGAATAAAACTAAGTGTTATTAAACTTTATCCCCTTGCTACATTTGTTCCAATTTCTTAATTCGCATTTCTATCGGTGGATGGGTACTGAACAAATTTTGAATCTTTTTTTTGAATGGATCTGAAATAAATAAAGGGGCAACAGCTTTATTGTATTTTTTAAAATCTTCCTGTGAAACACTTTCTCCTTTTATTTTTTCCAGAGCTTTTTTCAAACCCTGAGGGTATCTTGTAAATTTGACTCCAGTTGCATCTGCTCCATATTCTCTTTTTCTTGATATTGCTAATTGAACAAGCTGAGCCACAATAGGAGCAAGAATTGCTGCAATAATAGCAACAATCATCAAAACAGCATTGCCTCTTCCATCTCTACTGTTACTTTTTCCCCCAAACCACAAACTTCTTAAGAACATTTGTGCAACAATTGAAATCATTCCAACCAAAACCGCAGTCAAGGTAATAAACCTAATATCAAAATTGGCAATGTGTGCCATCTCATGTGCTATAACTCCCTCGAGTTCTTGCTTATTTAACTTTTTTATAGCACCACTTGTAACGCATATTACTGCATGCCTAGGATCTCTGCCGGATGCAAATGCATTTATCTGCTCTGATTCCATAACATAAACTTTAGGCATTGGCAATCCAGAAGCAATTGCCATGTTTTCAACAGAGTTTATAAAATTTTTATGCTCAATGCTTGACGCAGGTTTTGCTCTCACTGAAGCCAAAGCAATTTTATCAGAATTGTAATACCCAACAATAATATAACCTATGGAAAATATTGTTGCAAAAATAGTAAATACAAAAAATAAACCCGGATCAACAACATAAGAAATAAGCATACCAAGCAAAATAATCATAACAAATACAATAACCATTAAAATAAATGATTTTATCTTATTTTTAGTTATCTCATCTTCAAATGATATTCTTTCAGCCATATTAAAAATTAAAAGCTTACTTTTGGCACTGCCCTTTCCTCAGCAGCTATCTTAATCATTTCTTTTTCATTTTTTCCAAACATCTTTGCAAAAATAACTCCGGGGAAAACTTCAACAGAATTATTAAACACTAATATGGAATCATTATAAAATTGTCTGGAATATGCAACCTTGTCCTCAATTGCAGCCAATTCTTGTTGCAACTGCAGGAAGTTTTCGTTAGCTTTCAATTGTGGATAATTTTCAGCAATTGCAAAAAGACCCATAAGCGCATTTTGTAATTTGGCGCCCGCTTTTACTCTATCAACTATATTGCCTGCTCCAACCAATGCTTTTCTGGCATTATTAACATCACTCATTATTGATTTCTCATGCTTTGCATAACCTTTTACTGTTTCGATAAGATTTGGCACCAAATCAACCCTCTTTTTAAGCTGAACATCAATCTGGGCAAGGGAATTATCTATTCTATTGTCAAGAACAACAAATCTATTGTAATAATATATAAACATTAACACAATCACTGCAACAATTCCTATTAAAATCCATGTCAATATCATAATAATATCTATTAAATGTTCTTTTTAAAGCTTGTGAAATTACTTGAGTTTCCGAATTTAGCTTATAAATACCTCCTCAAACCTCTCTAATCTTTCTGGTCTGTTTTCAATAACAACAATCTCTCTGACAAGAGAGATTGTTGATTTCTCTTTAAGGAAGGCACAGCATTCACCAATAGTCATAGACAAACCTTTTCGAAACATAAACAAACTTAGCACTGCATAAGTTATGCTAGCAAGGATTGAGTGTCGAACAATCCCTTCTCTTCTTGCGAAGAAAACCGTAGCAAAGCCAAGGTTTTGTTTAATGTCTCGATGGTAAGTTTCTATTTTCCATCGATGTTTGTAGGTGCGTATGATTTCTTCTGTTGAGTCCTTAACGTTTGTTGATATCAAATGAGCTTTCCCAGCAAGATTATCGTCTTCATCTTTCTGTTCAGATATTATCATTTTTACCGACGGTAAATGATTAAGTGTAACAATCGAAGAATATACTTCATAAGTTTTATCATCGATTTCTTTTTTATCCATTTTCTGAGAGTGAATCCTCTCAGAAATAAAAGACAAGGAGCACCATTTTCTTTTCTTGTAAAGTTTAATTTTTCTATTAATCTTTATAGAACAAACTACTCTGGATTTTATCTTGATACATTTGCTTATCAATTCTTGGTCAGCATACCAAGAATCAAATAAAACTGTGTGAATCTTTATCTTTGCCGACGATAATCTTTCAACTAAAGTGCGGGCCATAGCTATCTTTGAATCAGTATTTTTTGAATACAATTCTGGAAAAATTGGTAACTGCAAAATCGGAGTCCATAACAATGCTGTAAAGAATTGATGTCCCTTGATTTGCTTTCCAGTATTGTGGTCGTAATGATACTGTGCTTCCTGCACAGTATCTCCATTTCTTTCAACTAAAGTATCGTCGATAATCAAATAAACTGGAAGATTCTTGAACATATATCTCATCTTTTCAAGATATCTTTTTGTCAATATCTCCTGCTCAAATTTTGATTCAGTTAAAACATAATTCAGAGCAGACTGATGCTCTATTTCAGAGGAGGCCTCTGAAATTTTCTTTACTGATTTCTTTCCAAGAGCTATCAACCCATTTACATATTGGGTGATATATCTAAAGCTGCCTTTCGAAAATGCCTTTTTAGCAAAAGCTAATATACTGTTTACCTCTTTTATTTTTGGAAGCATAAATGTCGGCCTCCTTTCGTTAAAGAAAGGAGGCTATGCTTCTACAAATATTTTTCGGTTCTATTTAAAAAGGATTTTCGGAAACTCAAGGAAATTAAAGGTTACCACTCAAATTTTATTTTATTCCAAATAATGTCAATTATTTCTATTTTTATTTTATTTCTGAGCTTATATGTATCTGCCCATTTTGCATAAGCTTGCCAACCTTGGTAACTATCAGATAATGAATCAAAATATATCTCTCCTCTCTTGAACAAATAAATTTTTTTCCTCATTCCTTTAATATTTCGTTTTCTTAATAACCTATAATGATAAAAGTTTCTAAAGCCAACAAAATCAACTCCTTTGTAAAGAGGGATTATTCTTGACTTTTGAGAATGCAATTCAATTTTCAATTTATTCTTAAGAGAGCTGTTAATCTCTTCTTTCCAAATTTCTAATTGTCTTTTTGATTTATGCAAAATCACAAAATCATCTACGTATCTTATGTAATATTTAGCTTTTAATATATTTTTAACAAAATAATCTAAATCGTGCAAGTAAACATTGGCGAAAAATTGAGATGTGTAATTTCCCAAAGGCATTCCATTTTTATTCAAAAGGTCGTTCGCCACCCCAAAGAAAGGCTGAACAGCATTATTTAGAATCTGTCTTGTTAACCATAAAATATCATTATCTTTTATCCTTCTTGCTAATATTTTCATCAGAATTTCATGGTCTACCTTTTCAAAATAATGTCTTACATCTGCTTTAAGACAGAAAGCATTTTTTTTAAAATTATTAGTAACTTTTCTCAAAAATGTATCAAATCTCCTTAAAGCAAAAGTGCCTCCTTTGCCTATTTGATTCGCACAAGAATCGTAAATGAACTGTTTTTGAAAATCTTTTCCGATAACTAAAATAAGGGCATGATGAACAATTCGATCTCTAAAATCAGACTTAGAAATAACTCTTGTTTTTGGATCTCTTAAAACGAATGTTTTTAGATTTTTAGGTTTGTAGGTCTTGTTTTTTAACTCATAATGTAATTTTATTAGATTTTTCTCTAAATCTTTTTCAAAATTTAATATATCTGTGTTTAATGTTTTATTTTTCCTAGCTTTTCTCCAAGCTAAGGTTAAATTACCCATTGAATACAAATATTCATATGAAGTTTGCTTATTCATTATATTAAACCTCGACCTAAAGTCATTCCAAAAGCCCCATTGTCATTGTTCAAGTTCCTGCTCCTGCAATTGAGATCAGACCCGTTCTGCGGATTGCTGAACCACAAGGCTTTATAGCCATATTATCTTCACCTGAAAAACTCTTAAAACTTTGAAAGTCTTTAGTTTTTCAGACCTCGAAAACCAGAGGTTTTCTCAGTGTCACCGCTGCTTCACGTATGTCGCAGTTGAATTTTATAGCTTAAAATATTTTAATAAGCATTAATAATCTGGCTTGTGACCTCTTACACTCCATAATCAAACACAAGAGATGGTCGAGGTATATTAAAAAGAAAAAATTTGTTTTTAAATATTATTGTTTTCTAAGTTTTGCTAAAAGACCCTTATTAAGTTCTCTTGCAAACATACCTGTTAATCCAGATGCTTTTGTCTGTTCAAATACAACTGGGATGACTTCAGAGTTCGCTTTTCCTATTTCAGTCAAAGAGTAGCCATTTTTTTGCGCACTGCCTTCGGCAGAATTCAACACCCCAAAAGCCCCAATGACAACGTACAAGAGCCTGCCCCCGCAAACGAGATCAGACCCGTCCTGCGGATTGCTGAACCACAAGTAATTGACTATTGCTTTGTTTTTATCATTGCCTACTAAATTATATAATTGAATTTGTCCTTTCTCTCCATCTTTTACAAATTTACCAAAATATTTTTGACCATTTTTTCCAAGTAAAAATCTTGTTTCGTCACTATCAACTTTCAAAGAAAAGTCTCCATCTTGTGAAAGAGCAATTGCACTTCTATCTTCTGGTTCTATTCCAATTTCACTTTTTGCTATTTCTTGAGCAACATCATAAACTTCTTTACCTAAAGATAAATATTCCCCATTTCTATGTGCATTTACCGCTGAAACTGCCATTAATGGAGTCATTAAAGGAGAATTTTTGAATAAAATAGTTTTACCGCCCTTAATTGCAATTGGAGCAACATTAGTTCTTGAATATACGTCAGAAATACCTGCTAATCTTATTTGTGCAACTTGCTCTGGTGTTATTAGTGTTCTTATTCCTAATTTTTCAAATGCTTGAAGTTGTTTGTCTAAAGGAGCATCAACTCTATATATTTCTCCTAATTCTTTGACTTCTCCAACTTTTTGTGCTTCGTATGTCATATTTTTCTTAGAAATAATAGGTATTTAAATCTTTCTATTCTGTTACTACTTAATAGAAACACCATCACCACTCAATCTTCTTGAAAGGCTTTTTAATATAAAGAATTTCCTGCAATTCATAGAAATCAAGCGTATTTTCCAATTGGTCGCTGAAATATCTAAGTTGAAAATCCTTGTCTGTATCAGGATTAAAGATTTCAATTACCATTTCCCTTGTGGTGCTATGATCTATCAGTACATAATGTTCATCAACTTCATATTCAACTCCATCAACCTTTATTTTATCTCCTTTCTTAATTTTAGACACGGGCTTTGAAGTTTTGAATGTAATTTCTCTTTTAATTTCTGCAGATTCGTTTAAAGCAGAACTTATCTTCTCTTCCTGCTCTTCAGCCTCTTCAATTTCTTCTTCTAATTCGTCTTCATCAAGCCCCTTTCCGTCTTTCTTTTTCTCTTTTCTCGGCTTTGACTTTGCATATTCAACACCTTCATCATCTGCAAATGCATCATCAACAGACATTTCTTCTTTTTCAGCTTTCTTATTCTTTTTTGTTTTTTTATTATCTTTTTTAGCTGATTTTTTTGATTTCATAAATTTTATAGAAAATACGTATTTTTAAGTGTTTGTTTTTCATAAAATTAACGAAACAGCATTTTATATACTTTATAGTTTTTATTGCCCATAATGAATTATTCAATATTTACGGCAAACAGTAAAACAGAAAAAAGATTGAAAGAGTATTTGTTGCTAAGATTAGATATTAGGGATAAACTAGATAGATTAAAGACTGATCCAAGAAGAAATAATGGTGCGCATCCTCTTCATGGAAGGTTAGCAGGAAAATGGGCTTGTTGGCTCGGCTCGAATATAAGAATGATTTATTCAATTGATGACAAAGAAAAGATAATCATAATTGAAGCCATAGGAACACATAAAATTTACTAATATTTAAATTCCTTTATTTTTCTCTTTTTAATATTCCTTTCGCTCAAAAGTATCTGTCTATACAAATCTTTATCTTCAATTATTTCTTTTTCCTCAAGTTTTTTCATTTTATCTCTAATTGCTTCTCGAATAAATTCAGTTTTAGTCATATAATTATGTTTTTTCATTATTCTCTCTAATGCGGACAAGAAACCGCTTTCAAGTTTAAGACTTACGTTATTCATTGTACTACTTGGTAATACATGGTAGTATTTAAATTTTTCTACCAACTTTTCGGTTTAAGTGTTTGTTTTTTAAAATTCAAAATTAAATTAGACTCATCAATAACTTTTTATACAAATACTGTATTAAATAATAATCATGAGTAGAAAGAATAATCTTAACAACATAACTGCCTTTGTAGAGATATTTGGAAGTAATCCAATAATAAAAGTATTAGACTTCCTGATAACTTTTGCAGATTTTGATTATCCTCTAACAGAGATAGCCAAAAAATCAGGTGTAGGTTACTCCTCATTGCAGTCTTTTTGGGATAAGTTAATAAGAAATAATATCGTGGTAAAAACGAGAAGAGTTGGGAAATCAGATCTTTTCAAACTAAACACAAACAATCCTGCTGTAAAACAACTGATAAAATTGGATTGGAATCTTACAAGGAATTCTAAGATTGATTTAGAACAAGAGATAATTACTTAGCAACCTACTACCAACTCTTTGTCTCCGCAATTATGTTATCTTGATTTTTATTTGCAGCGTTGGCAAACATTTTCTTTCTAAACTCAGAATCTCCTTTCTTGCCATTTCCTTCTTCCCTAAACCCAGAAATTTCCTTCTTGCCCTTTTTTTCTTTTATCTTGACCTTTTCAAGTGCAGAAGCAAAATTGTCAATTATTCTCTTTGCCTCGATTCTTATTTCTTCTCTTTCCTGCTCATTTATTTCAGCCATAAATTAGAAAGAAAAGAGGGTTTTATAAAGTTATTGGGATTTAGTTGCAAGATAATTTAAACATCCTTCACAAAACTCTAATATTTCATCAAAATCCTCTTTTTTTAAAGTATGGTTAAGCACCCGCCCACTTTCTTTAGGCAATTTTATTGATCCACTATATTTTTTAGCAAAAGCAGAAACCAGTTCATCTTTTCTAAAAACACCATCATTAATAAGCATAGCTCTAAGAAAAGTTTTGAATAAATGGTAAAATGCTTCCAGTCTATACTGATCATCATCAAGAGATCTTCTTAAGGCATGTTTCAAATCAACAGAAAGCATTTCTAGTAGATGCTGGTTAGTCAACTTTATTTTTAATTTTGTCAGAGGATTTAGACCATACAATATTCTAATGTTTTTGTCTCCTGTTAAATTCTTAAAAAAGAACAGGTCATGAGGGTTATACTTTACTTTAAATTCGGACTCACCTAAAAACACAATAGTTATATTGTATTTACCATCGCGCTTTCTATCTGCCCCACTAAAGTTAAATGCTATTTCATTATATTTATCTTCAAATTTTTTAATAACTAAAATTAATTTTTTAATACTCTCTTTTCTCAAGACACTATCTTTAGAAAAAAATACTAAATCTATATCATCGGGTCTTTTCAAATAATTTGAGGACCCAATTTGAATTATTCCAATTAAATCTAAACCATTAATACAGTCATTTACAAATTCTTTGAGAATGTCATCAACTTTCATCATCGTTTAAGCCATTTTCATTTAATAAACTTTACCTTTATTTTCTTGTCCTGAATATCAACAACAGTATATTTACCTTTCTCAGCATCCCCAGGATTTATGATGAATGTTGAATCAATCTTCTTAACTCCTTGATATTCATGCATATGTCCGCAAAGCACAAGTTTTGGTTTGTATTTTTTTATTGCTTCTTTGAAAAATCTTACTCCTGAGCTTTTTCCATTCATAGGATTATCTTTTTTATCTCTGATAATGTCAAATGCTCCAAGAGAAGGATAATGAAATACAAAAATCTTTTCACCTTTTATTTTTTTTAATCTTTTGAACAACTGTTTCCTACTGGATTTTAATCTATTCAATCTTGCAAAATACTTTTCTTTTTCCGCAGATTCTGGAAACACTTTCTTATCAAGATAAGCTTCAATATCCATATACCCGCCAAATCCGATAAAGTTAATTTTATTAATTTTTGTCTGTTTATAAGTTATATCTTTAAAATTTTTTAATTTTTTTAGAAAAGCAGCATTTCTCTTTTCTAATTTAGGCATATGACTTACAAAAGGATATTTATACCATCCATCATCTCCGTTGCCAAAAACAGAAATAAAAGGTTTTCCAAAATATTCTATCTTCTTAAAAACAATTCTTGTTGCTCCCATATCTTTTTTTATCAGCAATTTAAGTCTTTTCTTCCCGAAATATTCTTCTGCAGTCAAGTATTCTTTTCCTTTTCTAGCATCTTTTAAGTTTTGCATCACCCAAGGTCTCCAATCAGAAATGCCGCCATAGTCTCCCACACCAATTATGACATCAAACTCTTCTTTCTTTAGCTTTTTCATTAATTTATCTGAAAAAGTACCTTGAAAATCTCCCAAAACCAATAGTTTCATTATTATCTAAGAAAAAGCGAACTTAAAAATCTTTTTAAGCTGAAAGAGAAACATTTTTTGGCCTTATCTTGCTTTTATCGTTCATATATTTGAATATGTAAAGAACTCTGTTTCTTAACCCGACATGTTCAACATCACCTATTCTCTCTCCAAATTCATTCTGAGTCGGTTCTCTTCCCAATTCTTGTTCCAAATAATCTTTTTTGTCTTTAAGCCATTGCATTTGAGCCGATATTAAGTGCAGAGGATCAACAATTTCATATCTTTCTTCATACACCTTCCATCTTTCCACAGGCATATGTGAAACCACTGCTGCAGTAAGATAATCGTCTGGATCTCTGACTGCCTGCCTTTCATCTGCAGTCAATCGCGACATTATAAAACCTATTTGTTTAGTAGAATATCTTTCTAGAATGGGCGCAATATGTTCCTCTTTGAAGAATTCAGCTAATTTTTCTCTGCTTAGATGCCCATTATCTTGTTCACTCATAAGACATATAGAAAAATTATCTCTTTAAATTTAACCCTTATGGAGAATATAGCAGATATATCAGATATTCTTACAAATTCATATCAGTTTATTAATCCCTTTTCATATAAAGTATCTAAAGAAGATCTGTCAAACTGACTAATTATTTCTCTCTGGTCCGGATAAACCAATGGCTTGCCAAATGTCAGCACAGAGAGTGCAAATGTAGATTCAAAAGGTGCTTTCAATTCATCCTCCAATCTTAATAGTTCATCACCAAATGGAAAATATCCTTTTTCTTTTCGAAATCTCTCTGCAGATTTAGCACTCCAATATGTAAATGCATCAATTTTTTCTCCAGAAAATTTATTTTTTGTGGTTGACATAAGTCTTTGTCTATGCTCAGGTAAAGTCAATCCATATCCAAATAGAATTAAGCTGTAATCTTTTGGAGCAATGTTGCGGGCATGAGCTTCACTCAATTGTTTAGACAAAATTTCCTGAACTTCGATAAATGATGCAATATCATGGTTAATAACACTTGTTGCTAAACACGTTGCTTTTTCTCTATGAACTAAATCTGAAACACCAAGATTATAAGGAACTTTATATTCAGCTAATTTTCGATATAAAAAATAAGAAGGGCAATTAATCTCGTCACGACCAAAATTCCACAAACAATCACCTCTTGCTCCCAGGACATTCGATCTCTCTTCCGATTGCCCTTCCAATAAATTTGATGCTGAATTTGTTCCTGCCATTAGCCTTGTCGGCGTCGTAATAATGCGGCGTCAGCGTAATATATCAAAGCATAACTTGTATTTAAATGTTTCTTTTATTATACCAAAGTATACTTAAGTGTTTTAACGGTATATTTTAATGTATTTTAAGTTAGTTTGTTATCTAAACAAAATATACCAGCGTATACCCCTTCATTTCCTGTGGAGAATAAGGAAAAGCTTATAAATAGAGTATACTTCAGTATACTATGGCTATTGAATCTTCAACAATAAGCACAGTAAAATTAAGCAAAAAAACAAAAGATCGTCTTTTGAAACTAAAAGTATACAAGAATGAGACATTTGAAGAAATTATAGAAAAAATGTTGAATATTTTTAATCTTTGCAGGCAAAATCCAGAACAAGCAAAACAAGCCTTGACTGTCCTTGATCAGCAAAGAAAAATCAATATGCCAAATTCTTAAGGAGTCAATCTATCTCTATCTCTTGGGAATAAAACCGCTTCCCTTATATTCTCCAGTCCGAGCAAAACCATGGTAAGTCTTTCAACACCTAATCCCCAACCAGCGTGTGGAGGTGCACCAAATCTAAATGAATCAATATAACTTTTGAAGTCCTTAGGATTTAACTTTTTGACTTTTAACCTTTCAGCAAGTAAATCTGGCAAATGCACCCTCTGTCCCCCAGAACTTATCTCCATACCTTTATAGATGGCATCAAAACCACAGCTAAGATCTTTTCCTTTGGGCATTATATAAAATGGTTTTCCAGAGAGAGGCCAATCATGAACAAAAACTATTGTGTCTGGATATATTTCGCACAACTTCTTTTCTGCCTCTCCAGATAAATCATCTTTGCCAATATGAACTTTATTTTTCTTAGCAATTTCAGAAGCCTCCGCAAAAGTCATGTATTTAACACCAGGAATTTTTAATTTAATTTCAAGCAACTCAAGTTCTGCTTTATTTATTTCAATAATTTTTTTAACAATGAACTGAACACATTTAGCAAGTACATCCATCACTACAAATTCATCAGCAAAAGCTTGTTCATAATCAAATTGTCTTGATTCGTTCAAATGTCTTACCGTATTATGTTTTTCAGCTCTCCAGACAGTGAAAACAGCAAAGACTTTTTCCATAGAACAGGCAAGCATTTGTTTGTAAAGCTGGCAGCTTTGCGACAAATAAACTTCTTTTTCAAAATATTTTGCTTTAAACAATTCAGTCCCGCCTTCACTGCTACTTCCTATGATTGAAGGAAATTGAGCCTCTATTGCTCCTTCTTTCGTCATAAATTCATGATACGCCTGAACAATAGTGCTCTGAATCTTAAAAATTGCCTGTGTTCTTCTTCTATGTAAATCCAAAAAACGATAATCAAGCCTTTTTGGCAGTTCAGTCTTTGAAAAATCAGTTACATCAATTGGCAGAGGCTGTTCTGCCTCAGCAAGAACTTCAATTTCTTCAGGATTTATTTCTCTTCCTCCAGGAGCTTTAGCACTTTTCTTTACAGTTCCAGTAATCATAAAAACACTTTCTCTTGAAGCTTTCATTTTTTTAAATACAGAATCGTCAGTCTCACCTTTGAATCCAGTTACTTGAATTTCTCCAGTAATATCCCTTATGATAATGAACTTTAATTTTCCAAGGTCGCGGTCATCATAAAGCCATCCGGCAATTGTGACTTTCTTCCCATCATCCTTTTCAGTTATATCTTTGATATATTTCCTTTCCTTATTCAACTTTTGCAAATCTACCATCTTCTTCTTAGAAAACCAGCATTTTTAATTGTTTTTATTCTTAGATACTGTAACCTTATAGGGTTATCCTCGGAAATTTAACGCGCAATATCCTATTA
>JBBTAG010000106.1:0-2383 GCA_038044345.1 Nanobdellota archaeon | reverse complement strand
GCACCTTTTCAAACCGCACCTTTCAAGGTGCGGTGGTGCATCGTGTTTTTGATAAGAAAGATTTCCATGGCGGAACAACCGCTTTATTGGATAGGGTACTTTAAAATGAAACCAGTGCATCAAAAAAAAATCAAGCTTGGAGTAAAGGAAAGACAAACAAAATGGGCGCCATTTTGGGCAGTCATTAAGAAATATGGAAAAGGGAAAAGAGTCCATCCGTCACAGATGACGAAGAACAGAAGACATTGGAGAAGGACAAAGTTAAAGATTAAACCAAGAAGGACACCTAAATCACATTCAGGATAAAAATGGCAGATAATAAACAAATTTCAAAACTTGAAAGAGAATATATCATTCCACTTAGAAGGGCATGGATAAATGTTCCAGAATATAAAAGGGCAAGAAAAGCAGTTCTAACGATAAAAACTTTTATAGCAAAACATATGAAAGTTAAAGATAGAGATATAGACAATGTAAAATTGGATGTCTATCTTAACAATGACATTTGGTTTAAGGGAAGATCAAAACCCCCTTCAAAAATAAAAGTAAAAGTAATAAAAGAGGGAGATAATGTGCTTGTCAAATTTGCAGAAACTCCCCAATATGTTAGGTTCCTTAAGCTTAAGCATACAAAGATTCATAAAAAACCAGAAGAAAAGAAAAAAGAAACAAAAGTTGAAGAAAAGAAAGAAGAAAAAAAACCTGAAACTAAAACAGAAGAGCAGAAAGTTGATGAAAAGGAAAAAGGAAAATCGGTTGAACAACAAAATATTAAGCAGGCTGAGCAGCAAGTCAAAGCTCAAAAGCACACTACAAAGTCAAAAGAACAGCAGATTCACAGAATGGCTTTAAAGAAGTAATTCTCTAATTTCCATATATATAAGGCATTATTAATTTTACTCCAAATATATAAGCTGCTGGAAATCCAACCATCATAGCGTTGTAATTATCTCTAATCCTCTTTTTCATCTCAATAGGAGTGTTTTCAGGTATAAAGCTCCGCCCTTTATTAGGCAGATTGTTGAGAACACATACAGTATCAAGCATTCTCCCATTAAGATTTCCAAGTGCTGTAAAAGCAGCACTGCCTGCACCAGCCAAAAAGGCTTTTTTAACTGAAGTTTCACCATACAATGTGAGATATGCCAAGCCATTTATTGCTCCCTCCCCAAATGCAATTAATGGGCCATACACCCTATCACAGTTCTTTTTCCCGCCGTCCTTCTTTTTGACATCAATCCAACCAATCTTTTCAAGCAAATTCATGCTTTTGTCTCTGCCAACCTTATATATTTTACCAAAAATAGGTTTTGCTATAGAGGCACCAATCATACTATTCGCTGATGTATTAGAGTCAACACCAGTCATTAATTCAATACCCAGTCTTGGAAAATTAGTCCATAAAAATGCAGAACCATCTACAAAAAAATCATTACTTACTATTTTCTCATAAACATCAGTTAACTTTGATTTCATGTTATTTTTGTCTGATTATTTAGGTTTAAAAACCTCTGCACATTCATATTTTTATGTCACTAAATCAATTAAAATCAGATTTAAAAAAGGCATCAAATCCAAAAAAAGCAAAGCTTCTTTCCCGCTTTTTTAAAACAGACCCTGGAGAATATGGAGAAGGAGATATTTTTCTTGGAGTCATAGTGCCAGAAACAAGAAAGATTGCAGTAAAACATAAAGATTTATCATTGAATGAAGTAGAGCAATTGCTAAAATCAAAAATCCATGAAGAAAGGCTCTGTGCTTTGTTATTATTAGTTCATAATTATCAAAAACACTCTGAAAAGAGAGATGAGATCTTTAATTTTTATTTGAAAAATACGAAATATGTCAATAACTGGGATTTGGTTGATTTATCCTGCCATCAAATAATTGGAGTGCACTTAGAAAGTAAAGATAGGAAAATATTATATGAATTGGCAAAATCATCCAATTTATGGGAAAAGCGCATTGCCATTATTTCAACATTTAACTTTATCAGATATAATGAATTTTCTGATTCAATCAAGATTGCTGAGATATTATTAAAAGACAAACATGATTTAATTCACAAAGCAGTTGGCTGGATGCTGAGGGAAGTAGGAAAAAAAGATATCGCTGTTTTGGAGAGTTTTCTAAAAGAACATTATAAATCAATGCCAAGAACTATGCTCAGATATTCAATTGAAAAATTTCCTGAAAAACAAAGAAAAGCATATCTAGACGGAAAAGCTTAGCAAATAACCTACCCCCCACTTTTAAGCTCTATTTTGCAAAGGAAAAGTCAGGTGCAAATAATCGCTTGAGGCTGTCCGACAATTATTGATTTATTGTCCGTAATACCGCCACAGCTTGCTGTGGGGATCTAAAAGAAAAGCAGTTAAACTGA
>JBBTAG010000105.1:0-4771 GCA_038044345.1 Nanobdellota archaeon | reverse complement strand
CTTTTTACATAAAAACTTAAAAACTTGATTTAGCTAGGTTTTTTATGGGAAATAGATTGGGCATTGCCAAGGCATTTGTTACCACATACATTGAAAGAGAAATGCCTCGTCTCAATGGATTTTTACAGGACTACGGATTCTTTGATAGAGAACAAAACCTTGAAGTTAGGAATGGGGAATTCGATCTGCCAATCTTAGATAAATGCAGGAAATTTATTAGAGCAGAGGTTGCAAGAAAACAAGGATTATATCCATATTTTAGGGTTATATCTTCACAACAAGGACCAGAAGTTATAATGAATGGAAGAAGGGTGGTAATGCTTGGTTCAAATAATTATCTTGGCCTTACTGAACATCCAGAAGTTAAAGAAGCTTCAATTGCTGCAATTGGAAAATATGGCACAGGCTGCGCAGGTTCTCCTTTTTTGAATGGAACTTTAGTTATTCATTTAGAATTGCAGGAGGCTCTTGGATAATATGTTGGTAAAAAGAATGTATTATTGTCAAGTACGGGCTTTCAAGCAAATCTAAGCGCAATAGCAACTTTAGTTGAAAGAAAAGAAGTAGCGATACTTGACAAAAGGGATCACGCCAGCATCTATTACGGGGCTAAACTTTCTCCAGGAAAAATGATAAGGTTTAGACATAATGACATGTCTGATCTTGAGGCAATATTGAAGGGAATTAAGCTTTCGAGGGGAAAAATGATAATTGTTGATGGTATATTCAGCATGGAAGGAGACATGGTAAAACTGCCAGAAATTGTGAAGTTGGGAGAAATGTATAAGGCTGCTGTAATGGTTGATGATGCCCATGCTTTAGGAGTGATTGGAAAAGATGGCGCTGGAACAGCAAGTCATTTTAATTTAACTGACAAAGTTCAAGTAATAATGGGTACATTTAGTAAATCGCTGGCAAGTATAGGCGGATTTATAGCCACTAATGAAAATACTGACGATTATTTGAAACATCATGCCGTCCCGTATATATTTTCTGCGAGCCTTTCTCCCGCAAATACTGCCTCTGCATTGGCAGCTCTTAAACTGACAATAAGAGAACCTGAAAGAAGGGCAAGGCTATGGAAAAATACCAGGGAAATGTATAAAGGACTAAAAGATATGGGATATAATTTAGGAGAAAGTGAAAAGCCGGAGAGCCCAATCCTGCCAGTGCTTATTGGCGGGGGGATAGAAAGAGTGTTCAAGGCCTGTATCTACCTGCAAGAAGAGGGTGTTTTTGTTAATCCAGTGGTATCTCCAGCAGTACCTGTAGGTAAAGAATTGTTAAGAATAAGCATGATGGCAACCCATACAGATGACCATATAAGCTATTCTTTAGAAAAATTAAAGAAAGTAGGGGGAAAAATAGGTGTAATTTAATTTTTCATTTATACCAAGATTTATATATTAATTTTCAATCCATATGACATGAAAAATAGGATGATAATTACCATTTGTATAGTTGTGTTAGTGCTTATTTTAGTTCTAGTTATGATGTTCAGTGGGAAAAATCAATTTACTAATTATAATGGAATAATTAATGAAAGCAGTGAAAATAGCAGTTATGTTAATGCATATTGCACAAATGATGCAGATTGTGTCCCAGCATCATGCTGCCATTCAAAATCCTGTGTTGTCAAATCTGGCGCGCCAGATTGCAAAAGGATATTTTGTACACAAGAATGCTCTGCAAATACATTAGATTGCGGGCAAGGTTCATGTGCCTGTGTAAATAATAAATGTCTTGCCGTGTTTAAATAAAATGAAAAATAAGATAATATTATCTTTAATAATTATTTTAATTTTTTTTTGTTCTATTGTATTTGGATTAAATTCACACAAAAAACTGTTTAATGATTCAAATGAGAGCATACAAAAAAATAATCAAATTAAAGCAATTCACGAACTTGCAAAAAAGGGAGATGTTAAAGTATTTATTAAATTTAAAGAAAATTTGTCCAAGAAAAATGAAGAACAAGTAAATATTAATCAAAAAATACTTAATTTGTTGGAGAAAGAAAAAGTTAAATATCAGTTTGAAGACGGTTTTTCTGCAACAATAAGTGAAAAAAACTTAGAAAATTTGGAGAATAATTCTGAAATAGAAAGTATTACTTTAATAGGAACAAAGCATATTTTCTTACAAGATTCAGTTCCTTTAATCAATGCAACAAGAACAAAAAATTTATTGCAAAACGGTTTGAATTTAACTGGTCTGGGACAAACAGTTTGTATACTTGATACTGGTGTAAATTATACACATCCTGATTTGGGCGGATGTTTTGGTGATAATAACGCTTCATCCAGTTGTAAGGTTAATGGGGGATGGGATTTTGTCAATAATGATAATAATCCAATAGACGATCATGGACACGGAACACATGTTGCTGGCATAGTTGCAGCTTCAGGCAATATAACTGGCGTTGCATCAAATGCAAAGATAGTTTCCATTAAGGTTTGTAATGCTGCCGGAAGTTGCTCAGATGATGATATTGTTGCTGGAATAAACTGGTGTGTAAATAATGCCACAATATTTAATATTAGTGTTATAAGTATAAGTTTGGGTGGAGAAGCTTATACATCATATTGTGATAATGAACCAAATGCGACCATTTTTGTCAACCCTTTAAATTCTGCCATTTCAAATAACATATCTGTTGTTGTCGCAAGTGGCAATGACGGTTACACAAATGCCATATCTCTCCCAGCTTGTATAAAAAATGTTACTCCTGTTGGATCTACGAATAAGGCAGACTCCACGGTTTCTTCGTTCTCAAATACTTGGAACAACTATTCTTTTTCAATGATTGTTGCCCCAGGAGAGAGTATTAATTCTACAGCTGGACCTACTGATAGTAATTGTGCTAGAAATGGCGCGTATATGACATGCTCAGGTACAAGTATGTCAACACCGCATGTTTCTGGGGCAATTGCAATAATTAGTCAGTATCTAAAAGCAACAGGACAAACTAAAACCCCGCAAGAAATCGAATCTGTCTTAAACAATACTGGCAGAAGAATTGATGACAGTTCAAATAGCGGCTTAAACTTTTCAAGAATTAACATTTATGCAGCGATAATATCATTAGATAACCAAGCACCAAACATTACCTTAATAAGACCTAGCAATGGAAATGTTTCTTCTCTTTTCAATCAAACATTTAGATGCAATGCTTCAGACATTGCATTAAAAAATATGGTATTCTATCTATGGAATTCAACTTCAGTGTATAATCAAAATTCAAGCAATATTTCTGGACAGTCTTATAGTTTTGAAACTAATTTGACCACATTGCCTGTAGAAAATTATAAATGGAATTGCCTGTTCACTGACGAGAATAACAATGCAGTGTTTGCATCTTCAAATTATTCCTTGATAATTGGCGGACCATTAACAACACTGTCATATCCAGCAAATAACCAAATATCAACAGGAAATGAAACCTTCCAATGCAATGCAACATCTGCTTTTAACTTAACCGATGTCACTTTTTATCTATGGAATTCAACTTCATTGGAGAATACCAACTTAAGTAATGCAGCCGGTTTAACAAACAGCACAACATTTAACTACACTTTTAATCATGAAGATGATTATAAATGGAATTGCTTATTTAGAAATAATAACTCTAACCAATATTTTGCATCTTCAAATTATTCTATAACTTATGACATTACCTATCCAAATATTACTCTTCTATCACCATACCCAGCAGATGAAACCTCTTCTTCAACTAGCAAGAGATTTTATTACAATATAAGTGATAACGTGGGCATAAGAAATTGCAGCCTAATAATCAATGCAGCAATTAACTTGACTAATTCATCTATTTCAAACTTATCTTTAACCCAAAATTTCACGCAGACATTTACTCCGGGAACTTATTCATGGAGCATTAATTGTACTGACCTTGGAAATAATATTATAAATTCTTCTACTCAAAGTTTTACTATAACTG
This sequence comes from Nanobdellota archaeon, assembly GCA_038044345.1. Taxonomy (GTDB): domain Archaea; phylum Nanobdellota; class Nanobdellia; order Pacearchaeales; family GW2011-AR1; genus VGKP01. The sequence continues at coordinate 813 of JBBTAG010000105.1, read as the reverse complement.
CTCCTCTCGTTTCTTCATCGCGCGGCGGTGGCGGAGGAGGCGGTGGAGGTGCATCAGCAAGTATTTACACTCCAAGCACAAGTGAAATCTCTGTAGGATATTCAAAGCAATTAAAAAAAGACGATAAAATTAAGTTTTCCCTGAACAAAGAAAACCATACAATCACTGTTAATTCCATCACAATTAATTCAATAAATTTAACAATACAAAGCGAACCAACTAAAATGAACATATTAGTAGGGCAAAGTGTAAAACTCAATATAACATCAGATGAATATTATGATTTATTTATCAAACTTGACAACATAATCACCGGAAAGGCAAATGTGACAATAAAAAAAATAAATGAATCAATAAATAGAAATGTTTTAATCAAAGCATTTAACAACACAGAGAAAACAAATGACACAAACGTAACCAACACTTCAAATGGTAAAAAAGGTAATAATAATTACCTAAAATATTCATTCTATGCAGGAATTTTAGTCATAGGACTCATAATTGTTTATATTATATCAATAATCATAATTCAAATAAAAAGAGAAAAGCAAAAAGAGCTTAGAAAAATGGTAAAACTTCGTTGAATTTTTTGATTAATCTTTATACCCTATGGTCTTGCCATAGGGAGAAAGCCAGGCAGGATTACGATATAAATTAAAAATAATTATCTGATGTTTGATAAAAATGAGTTGTTGCATGAGATAATAACAGGTTCAAATTTCACTAAAGATGCCACAAGGTCTTGCCTCGTGGAGCTTCACTTGGTCTAAAGACCATAAACATATTCATTGCAGAAATCACAGTTCTTTTCAA
>JBBTAG010000104.1:0-1234 GCA_038044345.1 Nanobdellota archaeon | reverse complement strand
CAACACAAGGAGCTAAGCCTTAAAACGCTTAGCTCTTTTATAGATTATATACTAAGATTTAAAGTATTTTGATAGTTTAGTAGAAGGTAAATTAGTAGTAACTAAAGTTGGTACAGTTATGTTTAGAGCAGACAAAACTAGTGGCGAACATTTTGTAGAAAAATTAGGAGGTCTTGAAATAGTTTTTGAAGGACTTAATGATACTCTAGATGTTAGAAAAGGAGTAATTGGAAGAGTAGCTAGAGAAACTGAATGTAATGCTTACGAAATTAATTTCTCAAAAGATGTGCTTAATAGTGGAGCTATAGAAGCGAGACCTTTTTCAGTATATAGAATAAATAAAGCAGGGGTCGATTATGAAAAAGCTCTTTCAGGTTCTGTTGGTTCTGCAAGTGGTGAAGCTGGAGAAGCCGATTAATCAAAAAACCAAGTATTATTTTAGGGACAAATTTCCCTTGTAGAATATGCTCTAAAATGAAGGGTGGTTATTTGATTAAAATCCAATGAATTTGTTTCTCATTTTTCCCCGAGATCTTCGCTCTGCACGGCACCATGGGTGATGTGGTTCAATTTTTCATAGAAATCTATCTGCATTCCGGCAGGAATGTTTATTATTGATGCGAGAGAGCCATTGGAAAGCCATTCCTCGCTTTCTTGATATTGTTTGACAATGCCATAAACTGCTCCAGTGTACTGCGCAGGGATAGTGAGTTTTATACGTTTAGTTTCAATTTTTATTGGGATTATTGTTTTTAGCTTTTCTACAACTGCTGACATCTGTTGTTCGGCAGGACGACTATCAAAAGAGTAATGAGATTCTTCAATTGCTCTTTTTAGGCGCTCTTCTGTGTATGGCCTGCCGTTTTGATCTACTGCATTTTTTATAATTAAAGCAATAACTTGTTTGATTCTATTTTCTCTTTCTGTGTCTCTAAATTCTTGAGTTTTTTGAACTTCCCCAGAAGTTATTATTTTAGTCGCTATTTTATACAAATCTGTCGTGCCAAAGGCATCTGTCAAGTCTACATTTGAGACAGAACTTCCCTTTTTCATATCATAATATACTGCTGTTGACTTTAACGTCGAAATAATATCTCCCTTTCCTAATCTTAATTTTAAAGCTTCATCTAAGTCGACCAGAATTTCATAATGCTTTCCTTTCACTTTCATTCTTGCTGTAACCTGTGCCATTGAAAAGCCAATAAAAGAAGTTATATAAATATTATGATAATCG
>JBBTAG010000103.1:0-1533 GCA_038044345.1 Nanobdellota archaeon | reverse complement strand
ATGCAACATCAGGCAATGGGTTATGACCGAGCAGCGACCATGTTTTCCCCTGATGGACATCTATTGCAAGTTGAATATGCAGAAAAGACTGTTAAGCTTGGAAGTGCAAGCATAGGGCTAATATGCAAAGATGGACTTGTTATAGTTGCTGACAGAAGAATTAGAGACAAATTAATTGCTCCTGAATCAGCGAATAAGATTTTTGAGATTGATGAGCATATAGTTGCAACTGCCGCAGGTATATTGTCTGATGCTAGAATGCTGGTTGATCAAGCACAAGTACTGTCACAACAAAATAGAGTTACATACGGAAGCCCAATTGAACCAATATCAATAATAAGAATGATTGCTGATAAAAAACAACTTTTTACCCAGTATGGGGGGGCCAGACCATTTGGAGTTGCTATATTGCTAGGGGGAGTAAACAAGGGAAAAGCACATTTGTATACTTCTGATGTTACAGGTAACTTTTATGCATATAAGGCTAATGCAATAGGAGAAAATGATGAAAAGATTAAAGAGATATTGAGAAAAGATTATGATGAAAAAATAGGTGTTGAAGAGGGAATAAAATTTGCCTTAAAGATATTCAAGGAAATGTTTGCAAAGAATTTTGATTTGGAGAGATTTGATGTCGGTTATATCAAGTTTGGGGAAGAAAAGCTTGTGAGATTGCATGGTGATGACCTAAAGAAGTTTGCCAAATAATTTATTATTTTACAATAATACCTGAGATTATCTTTCTTTTTAGATAACCTTTATGTGTTATTGGTTTTGTAACTTTTAGTTTGAATTTTTTTGTTGAAAATTTTGAGAATAGAGTGTTTAATTCATTTGTCTTAAAAAAGTGGCATATTATTCCATATTTCTTTTTTATTGTGTGAGATTCTATCCTTTTGGCCTTTTTTTCTTCCCTAAAGTCGCCGATAGAAAAATCTTCAAAAAATACAATTCCTTTTTTTCTTAGAACTCTGTAAATTTCATTTACTGCGAGAATTCTATCTTTTTCCAACATATTGTTTAAAACATAATAACAAAATATTGCATCGAATTTATTATCTTCAAATTGGATTTTTGTGATGTCTGCTTTTTTGAAATGTGCAATATTTTCATTAAATTGATTTTTACACTTTTTTATTGCTTCTGATGAAAAATCTATTGCTATAACTTCCATTGGATTCTTTTTTAGAATTGATCTGAGAGTTTTTCCATCTCCTACTCCAAGCTCTAAAACTCTTTTTCCTTTTATTTTGCTAGAAAGATTTTCAGATTCTAAATGCCAAAGTGTTTTATGTGACTTATATTCTGTGTTCCACAAAAAAGCTTGATTTTTTATTTTTTTCATAATTCATAAGGTAAAATATAGAACTTAAACTTTAGGGTTAATGCACTTTCAGAACTTTTCTGAAAATGGTTGAGAAAACTATGCTGAAGATTAGATATGCCCAGAACCATGTAAAAAAGCCGAGTATTTTTGGATTTCCTGCTGCTGTGAAATAATCGCTGAACCATCTAAAGAATAAAACAAATGGG
>JBBTAG010000102.1:7789-14104 GCA_038044345.1 Nanobdellota archaeon | reverse complement strand
TTCACCTTCATCAAGCCAAAAATTAGGATTGTCTTTCAATTTGTCTAAATGAATTCCAACCCACTGATTTGGAAATCTCATGACACTTCTTTCAAAGAATGTATCTGGAACATCGCTGTTATTCCCATTATAATGCCCATATTTCTTGCAGTATTCACCCAACTTAGTTCCCTTATACGGGGCAAGAGTAGAAGCCCACGCCATTGTGGGTCCGCCAGTTTTTCTTCTAAGGTCAACATTTAATTCTATTAATTGTAAATCTGCCTCTAAATTCATGACTGTAGGGATTGTAGTTGCTCCATAAGGCAATGCGGTAATTTGTTCTGTTCTTACTCTAAGCCCTCTGTCAATTATATCTCTCATTCCTTTATACATTAAATCTGTATGCATTCGACGGTCAAGAACTTCAGTTCTTACCACTGGATCTGCAGATTCTATCGCAAGAGTAAGCCCAAAACAGCCCGCTTCACAAAGCAAATCAAGTCTTTTTGGCTGTGCAGTCATTTCCCATCTCATCTGCGCATGATATGGTATTCCAACTTTATCTGGCCAAATTTTTGCGAAAGAGGGCATCCATTTTTGCAAATCAAACGCGTGAACGTCATCTTGAAAATAAATAACTTTTGTCGACCAACTTTTGATTATTTCTTTACCTTCATTTACAACATCTTCAACACTTCTAACATTATGTGGAAAAAGTCTTCCCCCAAGACCCATTGATTTTGCCAGCTTATCGGCAATGTCTGCAGGCATATTACTAGCAATATCCTTTGGAGTGCTGCTATTGTAACAATAGGTGCACTGATATGGACATCCAGTCATAGTTATAATGCTTTTTATAGGGCTGTCTCTGTGCTCTACATAGTCATCATAAAATGTTTCCCGGTCAGGATGAGGAAATTTCTCTGTTTCCTGTAATGGTAATATGCCCGGTCTAGCTTCTCCTTTAAGAATTCTTTTGAGTGCGCCAAAACCTTCGCTCATTACTACATAATCCGCAAACTCCAATGATTCAGATGGGAAATAAGTGGGATGAGGTCCGCCAACAACAGTAATAACATCTGGTCTATCTCGTTTCAATTTTTCAAATGCTTCACGTAACTGTAAATGATTTCCAGTATAAACATTGAAACCTACAACATCCGGCTTAAAATCCTTAACCGCTTCAAAAAAAGATTCAAAGTTATGGTCTTTAACAAGATGGAACTTTCTTTCCCATCCTAAATCTCTTGCTAACCCACTTAAATGTAACAAACCTAAAGGTTCTATTACCGAATAACTTGCCCCAAATAGTATGCGCTTCACCATTTTTCTTTCTTAAAGATTATTAGTCAGTATTTATATCTTTATTTGATTTAGTATATATGTTTTAAACTGTTAATTTCTTAGTCAAAAGGTTTTGTGCTTTTTATTTCAACATCTCTCCATGCTGGATTAAATGCCTCTTTCTTTTTAAGTTCAAAAAAAGATTTTACATATATCAAAATTCTTGCAAGAATGAATTCGATTGTCCAAACTAGCTCAATTGGATTTTTAGGATAGCGCAAAGTAAAAATGGCCCCCGCCTTTATTTCATTTAAAAATGATTTTGTTCTCGGCATATCTGGGGCAACAAGCGGAATATTTTCATGTGCTTTTATTGTTCTAACTCTCTGAGCAATCCAATCTTTCCAATTATCAGGATATTTTACATAAACTTCAGCTTTATCTGCGTATCTTATTTTATATCCTGCTTTCCAAAAAATATATGGAATATACGCATCCTCTGGAACATCTAATGGTATTTCTTTTAAAACATTATTTCTTATTGCAAAGAGATAACCTGAACATTGAAAAAATTTTCCCTGCTTATCAATTTTTTTTCTTACACTATCTATTCCATCATAGAGTAATTTAGACCAATAGCCATATTTTTTTGCTCTCGCATCAGTTGTTATGGGTTTTCCGGTAACACATCCAACTTTTTTATCTTTAAAGAACTTTAATATTTCTTCCACAGAGTTTTTTCCAACAAAAACGTCTCCATCAGTAAAAAAAACTATTTCCTCGTTATTTTTGGAACGAATTGTTTCAAGAAGCATGTTTAATGCAATCGCCTTACCCTCTCCAGGGTCAAGAAAAAATTCAATTCTTTTATCTTTGACTTTTTTTCTCATGTATTCTTCTACTTCTGGAAAAGGATCTACAACAATTATTTTAAACTTCTCTTTTATTTTTTGGTATAAAAAAGATTGAATAGCCCTGATCGTTGCTTTTGGCTCATTATAAGAGGTGATAATTATGTATAACATCTAAACATCTAAGGGATAATCTTCTGGCCTGATTATTACCATTTTTTCTCCATTTTCATTCTTAAGTTCAAGTCTGCATTTTTTTGTGCCTTGCTTTCCTATATCTGAAGTTTCTATCGATTCTATAGTCCACTTTTTACCAACTAAAGAGATAACATCTCCCTTCTTTATCTGCTTTGCTTTCTTCTTCATGGTTGGAAATAGATAGATAGCCTTATAAATATTATGCCTTTATTTTGTATATGAAAGATAAATTAGCAATACTGTTATGCTCTGGCGGATTAGACAGCGTCACAACCGCATTTTATGCAAAAAAAATATTAAAATATAATAAAATCTTTATTTTATTTTTTAATTACGGACAACAACAAATTATTGCTGAAAGAAAAGCATCAAAAATTTGCGCAAAAAGATTGAAAGCCGATTTTTTAGAGTTTAATTTGGAAATTCTTAAAAATATCCCAATGAATTTAGATAAAAAAAATAAGGATCTGAAAGTAACTCTCGATGATTTAAGAAACACCAAAAAGCAGAGCAAGGCATGGTACTTTCCATGCAGAAATATTATTTTTCTCACTTATGCGATGACTCTTGCCGAAAGCATACTTCTTAAAGATAATAGAAAATCTAATATTTTCGTAGGATTCAAATGTGAAGGAAAAGACCCATATCCAGATACAACCATTAATTTTATGAAACAAATAAACAAATTAAGCAAAATTGCAACTGAAGGCAAGTTTAAAATTTTTGCACCATTGATTAATAAGGACAAAGAAGAGATTATAAGATTAGGTAAAAAATTAGATGTTGATTTTAAAAAAACATTTAGCTGCTACACTGGAAGAAAGGTCCATTGTGGTCATTGCCTTGCTTGCCGGTTAAGACAAGAAGGATTTTATTGGGCTAACATAAGAGACCCAACTAAATATCAAAAAAGAATGCCTGACTCTAGGATTGCCTAATTAATTTTTCAATCTTATCTATTATTTTATCCCAGGAAAATTGTTTTACAAAGATTTTGGCGTTTTTCTTTATCTTTTGATTTTTTGCCTTAAGTGAAATATCTATTTTTCTGGCTAAATCGCGAGGATTATCAAATTCAAACAAGAACCCATTCTTTCCATCTTTTATCAGATCTCTTATGGCTATGCTGTCGCTTCCTATGACTATCTTGCCTCGAGCCAGGGCTTCAATTAACGATTGAGGCATGCCTTCAACTCTTGAAGGCAGGACAAAAACTTTGCAAGAATCTATCTTTTCAATTTTTTTATTTAAATAATAAATTGGTTGTGAAATGATAATTCTTTTCTCCACTCTGAGTTTTTTTATCAAATGCTTAATTTTATCAAAATAATCTTTTTCTCTTGGTCCAACGATTTCAATCTTTATATCCTTGTTTTTTAGATAAGGTATTGCTTCCACAAGAGTTTCTACTTTCTTTTTTGGAGATATTCTTGCAAAAAAAAGAATAATATTTTTTTCTTTTGCCGCTTTTTGAGTGAAAAATTGCTCTGGAATGCCGTTTGGAATGTATTCTACTTTATTCTTTTCTAAACCAATATTGTAAAGATACGGAAGTTCCCAGTTCGATATTGTTATTACTTTGTCAAATTTATTTATTGTAGCTCTACCAATTAGACTGTCGTATAATTTTACTGCAATCTTTGCAATAAATGAACGGGTTATGTTGCCTTCAACAAAAGGAGCATGAGTCACCAAAAAAACTTTGACTTTTTTGCCTTTTTTTCTTAATATTCTTGCTACTTTCAACGCCTTTGTGGTGTGTATTTGACGATAGTTATGAGCTATTATTATGTCCGGCTGCATGTCAACAGCTTCTTTAACAAAATTCCAATACATGAAACTTTCACCCCCAAGTTTTTTTGCCTTGAATCTTTTGATTTCTATTCCATTTAAAGAATCTTTATTTGGAGCGATAGCATCGCTGCTTTTGATATGATTAGAAGAAAAAACAGTCACTTTGTAACCTTTCTTTACCAGCCGAGATGATTCTTCTCTAACTCTGCTCCAAACACCACAGACACCAGCAGAGTAATGGCATAACTCAAGTATTTTCATGTTTTTGTCAGGCATAGCTCATTTAAAAGACTTTTTCTTTCTAAATATTATATTGCCAAAAGCATTAAAAACCCTAAAATATTAATTCAGTTATGTCTGTTTATAAAGATATAAAAAAATTGCAGCAGAGTGCTGAAATAGATGATTATCTTAATTTTTATTTATTTAGAAAGATATCTATTCTTTTCAGCATTATATTTGTTAAATTAAGATTTTCTGCAAATTTTGTAACTTTCTTGAGCTTCTTTTCTGATATTCTGGCAATTTATCTTATTTATATATATCAGCCAATTGCTGCAGGCTTGTTAGTCATTCTTGCTCTGGTATTGGACAGCTCAGACGGTGAAGTTGCAAGGTATTATCACTTAAAAGATAAAAATCTTCCTAAAACCAGATATGGCGGGTATTTGGATGAAGTTCTAGGAACTGTAAGTTTTGCGCTTGTAATATTTTTTGCAGGATACTTTATGGGTAATTTCTGGCTCGGATTTGTCGCTATGGTCGGCTTGTTTATGACCATGGTTAGCTCACTTTGCGCTAGAATTGAATTTAAAGATCAGAAAAAAATAACAAAGAAATTTGAGGAAGGTATATTCGGCAAATTAAAAGGCAGAATTGGTTTCAATTGCGGAATACAAAGAATTTTGGTTGCTCTTGCAATTATTTTCTTCAGCCAAATAATACTTGCAATATTTGCTATTCTTATTAATTTGTTCTGGATACTTAGACTCTGGATTTATAGAAAAAGTTAATGTAACTTGAAAGTAGTAAAATAGAAAGGTTTTTAAAGTGTTATTTGTTCTAATCATTATGTCAAACACAGAATTATCGCCACACAGATTTAGTGGAGAAGAAAGTTGCGTTACTGAATGGACGTGTTTAGCTGGAATAGTTGCACTTATAGGAGGTCTTGGCTTAGATTTACATCTTTCCCGACTTAAATCTAATGCGTCAGAAGAAAATATGGGTTATGTTTCTGGTGAAGTGATTGCCGAGAAATTTACTGAAGGCATGGATGTGAAGGGGGGGGTTTTTGATAAAATTCCCGTGAGAAGCCCCCATAAGGATTTATATGAGATGATTGTAAAAACAGATAATGGAAAACAGTTTATCTATACTGCTTATGGTAAAACTGCTAGAGCAATGGACATGCGTTATGATGTAAGTTCTAAAATTGATCTTTTGCCTAATAGACGTTTTCTTGGCTCAGCTGAATATGGAGAGTGGCGAACGCCTGTTCAGGTTGATGAAATTCCGGGGGACGCGAAATAAAATGAGAAATAAATATTTTTCTTTCAAAAATTCTTATTTGGCAATTTCGTTAAACTTTTTGATGTCTCCTTATATCTTTCAAAGCATTTAAAGCTCTTTGAACATCATCTTCTTTGTCTATCTCTGACCATGCCAGATTAGGTATTACAATGCCATTCCATGGAATAATTTTACTCGTTTCATAGGCGCAATCTTCATAATATTCTCCATGCTTTCCATTACTTAAATTTTTTTCATGAAGAGCAAACATTTGAGAAACAAAGTTTGCGGAAAATCTTGATATTCCTGTGAACTCGAATCTCTCTTTTTTATCAGGCACACTTTTTCCAAGATAATCTACCCTTCCATTGTTTAGAGTTACATATACTTCATCACCGCTTTCACAACAATTAGTTAAAATTACGCTGCTCCTGCCATTTGCTTTCAATAGCTCTGCGATTGCCTTGGGATGATAAACTATATCTCCGTCTAATACAATACAATCTTGCGGCGTCTTTAAGGCCTTGTATAAAGAGTGCATGCTCCCTGTGTGAGCATATTGTTCATTGTGACAATAATCAATCTTCATTTTTTTAAATCTTGAGCCTATTTTATCTTTAATTTTTTCACCTTCAAAGCCTATTGCTATACAAACATCATCAATTCCATTTGCAGCCAATGCTTCAAGAGAATG
>JBBTAG010000102.1:0-7689 GCA_038044345.1 Nanobdellota archaeon | reverse complement strand
CTATTGCTATACAAACATCATCAATTCCATTTGCAGCCAATGCTTCAAGAGAATGTTCAATAAGACTTTTGTTGTCTAGATTAAACAAAGGTTTTGGATTTCCATTCAATATCTTTTGCAGTCTGCTTCCCATGCCTGCAGCTAAAACAATTGTTTTCATCTTTAAGGATTTTTTTGATTCATGTTATTTAAGTGTTAAATTCATCTCCTTTATGCTTTCTTTCATTGCTACTAAAAAGTTTCTGATATCATTGGAATTTATATCTCCTATGTTAGCAAGTCGAAAGGTTTTTTCTCTTATTTTTCCAGGATATATTGTAAATCCTTTTTTATAAACTAAGTCATGCATTTTTTCAAAAGAATAATTATCATCTATTGGCTCCCAGAAAGTTGTTAAAAGTTTGCTTTCTTTTAGGCTTTTTAATGCTTTTTTAAAACCTAATTCTTCCATGCCCTCAACAAGCGTTTTGTTGTTTTCCATGTATCTTTCATGTCTATTTTCTGCGCCTTCTTGAAAGAATTCATCAATGGCTTTTCTTAATGCATAAATGGTTTGAACTGGCGGAGTGAATGGTGTTTGCTTGTTATTTTTAAAATAATCATAATTAACATAGAGATTTAAATAAAAAGATTTTCTAGGATAATCTTTAAGTTTTTCTAGTTCAGCTTCTTTTGACAGTACGAAACAAATTCCAGGCATACCTTGAATGCATTTATTGCTAGTGGAAATCATAAAATCAATGTTGCATTCTTTCACGCTAAATGGAATTCCGGCAAAACTGGATATCGCGTCTATGATGTAGACACAATTATATTTTTTTGCCAATTCTCCTATTTCTTTTATTGGATTCAATATTCCTGTAGTGGTTTCATGATGGACAACTGCTATATACTTTATCTCTTTGTCATTTAAGAGCTCGTTTTCAACTTTTTTAATATCCACTTCTTCATTCCAATCGAATATTAATTCCTTAAATTTGATTGAATAAGATTTTGCTATGTCAACAAATCTCTTGCCATAGGCGCCATTGTTAATTATAAGAATTTTTCCATTAACGACTGAGCTAAGAGTGGAATCCATGCCTGCAGTGCCGCTTCCACCAAAAAGGACGCAGGTATATTCTTCATCTCCTCCGGCTATTTTTGTTAAATCAGTTGAAATGGATGCTAATAGATTTCCGAATTCTTTCTCCCTTGGACAGATGTCTGGAACTACTTGTGCTTCTTTTACAGAATCAGAGGTTGTTGCTGGGCCTGGCGTTAATAATATTTTTCTTTCCATATTTTCATTGAAATTTTTTTAAGTGATTTTGAAATCTTTTTTTAATTTCTGCGCTTGAATGGACAACTCTTTCTAAATCTTTTTCTGGCTTTTCATTTGAGTTGATTTTTATATATATCAGTGAGGGTCCTCTTTCTAGAGATAGTTTCATTGCATTTGCAATTTCTTCCTGTGTGTTTGCTTCGTGAACATTGTATCCAAATCCCCGCCCAATCTTTTTAAAATCAATATACTTGGAAAGTGTTGGCTGTCCTCCTGTTGAACCATATTTTTGATTGTCCACAATAATATGAATCAGGTTATTGGGCTTTTTTTCTGCAATACCTGCCATCGAACCGAGATGCATTAATGCGCTTCCGTCTCCATCAATGATTATAACTTTTGCTTTGGCAGTATTTTTTGCAATACTTTCTCCTATTCCCAATGCGTGGCCCATACTTCCAATCATATAGAATGCCCTTCCATCATCTTTGTCTTTGTTTTTTAATATATTGAATAAAACTCTTGAAGGAAAACCTGTTGTGGAAACATAAACTGCATTTTCAGCATTATCTACAACTGATTCAATGGCTTGCCACCTGTCTAATTTTAATCCTTGAGAATTATTATTTTTTGGTGTGTATTTTTCTATAAATCCGCTTTGCATTATAAGAGCGACCGGAAGTTCTCTTTGTGCTGCCGTAGAAATTGCCCATTTAATATCAGAAGGATAATCATTTCCTAGTATTTTAAAAGGAATCTGGTAGGTTTCAAGTATTTTTTCCAGATTTGGACCCATAAAATTATGTTCCTCTGCATCCTTCTTTCCTGGCTCCCCTCTCCAAGAAATAATATATAACGCTGGAATCTTGTATTGCATGTTCAGTGATGTAAGAGCATTTAATGTATTATTGAGGCCAGAGTTTTGTATCATTATCAACGGGATTTTTCCTGTTGAGAGATATTCACCAGCTGCATTTGCCATGACTATTGCCTCATTGACAGGATGAATCAGCTCTAATTCTGATGTATCTGAGATATATGCTATTAAATCTTTGAAAATAGAACATGGGACTTCTGTTAGTGAGGTTACTCCTTGTTTTTTCAGTTCGTTTACAAAATCTTTTGGTTCAACCATTTGTTATCTTAAGAGTATATTTATATTCTAAGCATATCTTTTGCTATTTCTAGGTCTTTTTCACTGTGAATTTCAATCCACCCGCCGTTAGTCTCATGAACTGACACGTTAAGACCCCTATTAATAAGCTCCTGAATCATGTCTGTATCTGCTGCTCTTTCAAAGCTTTCTGCTTCATGAAATTTTCCTGTGTGATTTAATTTAGCATCTTTATATAATTTAATTAGATTATCAGCTCCAATTTTGGAAAATTTTGCCAAACCTATAAACTCGTGAGTCATGTTTTCCTTTGGTATTGTTTTTCCTAATCTGACGGCAAAATCCTCCGAATCTCTTAATCTTTGATAAGAAGGCTGCTTTCCTTTTTTAGTTATTACTGCATCTAATTTTTTATCGACCTCGTGTTTATGATAGAGGTAAGAATTGTCTACAACTATCACTGTATCTTCCTTCCTTTCGCAAAGTTCCTTTAATAATCTTTCATCAAGCAATAAATCAGAATTAATATAGATAAATCCCTTTTTTATTTTTTCTTCAGCTTTCATCAGGGTGTTTAGAACCCCAGTTTTGGAATATTCTTCATTAACTATATAATTTACTCCTGGAATACTGAATTTTTCTTTTTTATAACCTATTAAAACATTGATATTGTTAAGCCCAACTTTTTTAAAAGTCGATATTTGATGTTCTAAGATTGTTTTTCCATTTATATCAATTAAAGCTTTTGGAATTTCTCCTATCACATTCTTTAACTCTGGATTCTCTCCCGCAGCAAGAATTATCACTTCTGGGATATTTGATAGAATCTTATCTTTTTCTTTTATATCTAAAAAGCCCACTTTTTCAAATATTTCTTTAACCGAAGCAAGATGCGGCTCAGCTTCCAAAGAGCGCCCGTTTTCTAAAATCAATTTTCCAACATTCTCCATTGCCTTGTATGCTGCGCGAAGCATGTGATTCCCGTATATTGCTATTTGAAATCCTCTTTTTTCAAGTTCTGCTTCATGAACTGAATTGTATGTAGTTGGTACACATACTAAAGGTTTGTGAATGCCTATTTTATTGCAAAGAAATTTGTATTGTTCTGAAAATTGAAATATTTCATCAGCATTTGGAGATTTGGAATGTATCATTATTCCATCAACCCCTGCAGAAAGATACTTTTCTGCTCTTTTCAGTGCATCGGCAACTGATTTTCCTGCAATCAGGCTCTCTATTCTAGCAATTATCATAAAGTCTTCAGAATTCTGAATTTTTTTTCCGGTTCTTATTTTTTCTGAAAATTTATCAGGGTCTTCTTGGTCCTGGTTTGTTCCTTCTTCTAAACTATTTCTTTTTGGAAAAACTTTATCTTCAATTATAATCGCTGATACCCCTGCTCTCTCCAATCTTGGAATCAAATATTCAAAGTGATGAATATCTCCGCCAGTATCACCATCAATAATCATTGGTTTGTCTGTAACCTCGAGTATCTCCTGTATAGTTTTAAGTCTTGAATCAAAGCTTACAATTTCTATATCAGGATGTCCCTTGGAAGCAGAATCAGTTAAACTGCTTTCCCAAAAAAAATCAAATGCTCTATCTCTATCAGAATCGCCTGCACTTGGTTTTACTTTCAAGTCATTTACTATAAGTGCGCTTAGCGCATTATGAACTTCCATACCTCTAATCAACAGTCCAGATTGCAAGAGAATTTTTAGTTTCGCCCTTCTTTCCTCTGGTGAGATAAGGTGCTTTAATGTCATAAAAAACCGAATAATCTTGTGGATTTAAATCTTTATGTTGTATATTTGTTACTTATACTGCGAAGAAAATCGCTTTTTAAAACTTCTATATTCCAATCGTTCATGAATCTTATTAAATAGGAATGATTTCTTTAATAAGGATTTTATGCTTTTTTTAATACGTGCCTTGAATGTCTTTGTTTGAAGATTTTCCTGATTTTTCCTGGAAACCTCTTGCATAGACTTCTTGTCTCCAATTATTTCTACTTTTTGTTTGCATCCACCAAACCACCATGCCATTTCAGTAAACGTACTTAAATAGGCTCCAAAAATCTTTTTTGTTTTGGACAATATAAAGAGATCCACAAGTGCATCTTTTGTTGCCTTCTTTGTGCCCCGATTAAAATTTTTATTTGGGGAAATTATAATGCTTTTTCCAAATTTTTCAACAAATTTTTTCTGAGTTTCCATAGAATCTGTTGTTAAGAAAAATTTAGTTCTCGGATTTTTTAAAATAACTCCAGACATTTTTTTGAAATACTTTTCATCTGAAGAAACTTTATCCCTGCCGTCCCAATAATTGACAAAATCTCCTCTTCTAATATGAACGCCTATTGCCTTTTTTATGTCATTCTTTTTAATAAACTTATTGACTGCATTAATTATTGCCTTCGAAGGTCTCAATTTTCTCACATATTTTAGATATTCTTCACGTAATGCTGAAGGAATTCTTTCAAATTCTAAATCTATGTTTTTTCCAGAATCATCTGGAAGCACCTTGGCAAAATTTTTTGGCAGATCGGATGGAAAAGTAAGAAGCCTCCAAGTGTTAAATATTGAACTTTTATCTTTGTTGTTAATAAAATCTGAATAATTTGTGCAATTTGCGGCATTCCCCTTTTTTCTGATGCTATCCCATTCTTTCTCACTCAATCGGGATACCTTTGTTTCGAATAAATCAGAAAATTCCATTGGACACATAAAGTTATTTGGCCAATAAAGCAAAAATTTTTGTGAGAAATGATCTGAAAATCTAAGTGCAGAAAGAATGCTTTTTATTTTGTTAGATATTCCTGTTGATGGATGGGGAGCAGCAATAATAAATTTTTCCATTTATACAGTTAGTATATAATATATATAAATATTTCTAAATGTTTGTATTGTTAAGTTAAAGTGTACTGAAAATAGAATCGCTATGAATATTGTGAAATCCTTTTTGCCATCCTATGAAAAAAATAATCTTTAATATTTTGTTTAATTTTATAAATAAAATATATAATGCTGTAAAGAAAAGTTTTTATACCCTCTGAAGATAATGTGAACATGGAAGTGCAAAAGAAGAAGGCATTAATCACGGGCATAAATGGTCAAGATGGAAGTTATCTTGCGGAACTTCTATTGTCAAAGGGTTATGAAGTTTATGGCATCATAAGAAGAAGCAGTAGCTTCAATACTAGTCGATTAAACCATATTTATCAAGACCCACATGAAAAAAATAAAAAATTAATATTAATTTTTGGAGATTTATGCGATTCAAATATAATTGGAAAGATAATAAATAATATAATGCCTGACGAGATATATAATCTTGCAGCTCAAAGCCATGTAAGAGTTAGCTTTGATTTACCAGAATATACTGGAGATATAGTTGCTCTTGGTGCAATCCGAATTTTAGAAATTATTAAAGCCATAAAGGAAAAGAGCGGTAAGTCCATAAAATATTATCAAGCATCAAGTTCCGAAATGTTCGGAAAAGTTACGGAAATTCCTCAGAAAGAAAATACCCCATTTCATCCAAGAAGTCCTTATGGTTGCGCGAAGTTATATGCTCATTTGGTAACTAAAAATTATCGAGAAAGCTATGACTTATTTGCTTGCAATGGAATACTATTCAATCATGAATCTCCAAGAAGGGGTGAAACTTTTGTTACAAAAAAAATAACTAGGATTGCTACGAGAATAAAGGAGGGTGTGGAGGATGTTATGTTTTTAGGCAATCTTGATGCTAAGCGAGATTGGGGTTATGCTGGAGATTATGTTGAAGCTATGTGGTTAATGCTACAACAGGAAAAACCTGATGATTATGTTATTGCGACCGGAGAAACTCATAGCGTGAGAGAGTTTTTAGAAGAAACCTTCAATCAATTAGGAATAGAAATTGTTTCAAATGGTAAAAAGGGTGTCGAAGAAGAATATATCAGAAAAGATACTGGAAAGGCTGTTGTTAAAATTGATCCAAATTATTTTAGACCGTTAGAAGTAGATTTTCTTTTAGGAGACAGCAGTAAAGCCAGTGAAAAATTAGGTTGGAAACCAAAAGTCTTTTTTAAAGATTTAATAAAAATGATGGTGAATCATGATAAGGTTGAGCTTTTAAGGGAGCTCTACGGTACAAAAAATGGATAAAAACTCTAAAATATTTGTTACTGGAAGCGGAGGAATGGTAGGTCGCACTCTGGTTTCAATGCTACAACAAGAAGGATATATTAATCTCCTTTTGACAAAATCGGATGATTTGGATTTAAGAAATCAAATAAAAGTTGATGAATTTTTTTCAAGAGAAAAGCCAGATTATGTTATCCATTTGGCTGCAAGGGTGGGAGGAATAGTTGCAAATATGACAAATCCCATTGAATTTTTAATGGATAATATGAGAATTGGAATGAATGTAATAAATACCTCTTTTAAATATAATGTAAAAAAACTTCTAAATCTTGGTAGTTCATGCATATATCCACGAGACTGCAGGCAGCCAATGAAAGAAGAATATTTGCTCAGTGGAAAGCTCGAACCAACTAATGAGGGTTATGCACTTGCTAAAATCGCTGCACTTAAATTATGTGAATACTATTTTACACAACATGGCTGTAATTTTATTAGCTTGATGCCCCCAAATCTTTATGGAATAAATGATCATTTCGATGAAAAAAATTCTCATGTTCTTTCAGCGCTTATATCAAGATTCCATAAAGCAAAGATAGACCATCTCGAAGAAGTTGTTGTCTGGGGTACGGGAAGTCCTAGAAGAGAATTTTTGTATGATGAAGATTTATCCAAAGCTATAATTTATTTTATGAAAAATTATGACGCAAAAGATTTACAACCATTCATAAATGTTGGAAGTGGAGAAGATATAAGTATAAGAGATCTTGCATTTTTAATAAGAGATTTAACAAATTACCAAGGAAAAGTTGTATTTGATGTAACAAAACCGGATGGAATGCCAAAAAAACTTTTGGATAATTCCAGAGCAAATACCCTTGGTTGGAAAGCTAAAACTAGTATTGGAGAGGGTATAAAAAAAACTATCGAATTTTATTGTCGCCATTAATTTAAAAAAATGATTAATTTCTCTCGATTTAATAGTATGGTAGTTATGGTTATTTCATAAAGTACAAATAAAAACAAATAAAAAGGCATTCTTCCGCTTAATATGATATGGAAGAAGATAAATCAGTTGAGAAAAGAAAGGAAAAAATAAAAAACTGGTTCTCCGACAAGCATAATCTCTGGCTTTTTATCATTATTGCTGCCGCTTTTATAATAAGACTGTATTATTTTATTCT
>JBBTAG010000101.1:0-10631 GCA_038044345.1 Nanobdellota archaeon | reverse complement strand
GTTTACTCATCGTAAACTTTACCATAACTAATCTAACATTCTCTCTCTTTGTTGGTAATGCATTTACAAGTCCAGCATAAATAGCATTTGCATTTTCAATTAATTTTTCATCAGACATGCTCTCTTTCCCAATTGAAACCTTGACACTTGGTTCTTTTACCCTTATCTTTATAGATGTATTAATTTTATCAATAAGCTGTTTAATTGAAGCATCGTCTTCTTTCATCAGGACTCCAAGCTGAGGAGAAGGCATTTTTCCTGTTGGACCTAAAGATTTACCAAAATTTGTAGCAACTTGCGGCATAAGAGAAGCATGTGCAATGAAAAAATCATAATCTTTAACGAGATTTTTTAACAATTTTTTATCTCTGTATTTTACAAAATCTGGTTGGGTTATAGTTCTAACAACTTCTGATTTTTTAGTCAAAAACCCGCACACTCTCTTTTCCTTTACCTTGTTCGGTATCGGAACAATAGTTGCAATATTATCTTTTTTTACATCGATTCCTTTAAGACTTATAAGCAAATCTACAGATTGATCAAATTTTCTTTTCTCAGATTTTCTTAACTCTTCCAATGCTTGTTTTAATTCCATTTGTTTATCTCCTACCTAATGACCTGGATCCATAGACTATATGATCAAGGTATGTAGTTAACGATATACTTTCTGTAGAAAAAAGGCGTTTTTAAATCTGTTGGTTACTTAAACATCTTAATTACGTCCGCAACAAGAAATCCTAAAGCTCCAACTGCCAAAATACCCAGAGCAGATATTTTTGAAATTGACTTAAACTCTTCATTTGTAGGTTTTCTAAGAATATGCCAAACTCTTTTTGATTGAATCAAAAAAGATTTCAATTTTATTCCCACTCCAGGTTTGAATCCATGATTCTTATCAGCCTGGCTTTGTTGTAAATTTTGCGGTTGATTCGGTTGACCTTGTGGATTTTCCATATTTATAAAAGAAAAAGAGAGTTTTTAAAATCTCTGTTTAGTTCTCAAAGAAATCAATACCCAATTCAGATTGCAAATCCCCTTTTTGCTTATTAGTAAGCTCTTCACTAGCACCTAAAATTTGAGAGCTCTTTACCCCGGTCACAATCAATAAAACTTTAATTGTTTTCTCCATATCGGGAGATATTTGCGCCCCAGAAATGATTTTCGCGTCCGGCGACACTTTTGTGCTTATAATTTCCATTATCTTTTTATATTCATCAAGAGACATATCTGGCCCCCCAACAATATTTACTAACGCACCAGACGCATTTGTAATGTCAACATCAAGCAATGGATTGTTTATTGCTCTCTCAACTGCTTCCCTTGCTCTATCTCTTGAATCTGACTCTCCAATTCCGATAAGAGAAACCCCGCCATTTGATATTACTGCTTTCACATCGGCAAAATCCAAATTAACAAGACCTGCCTTAGTTATCAATTCAGTAATTCCTTTTACAGAATTAGTCAAAATCTCATCTGCTACCTTGAAAGCAGTATGTATTGGCAGCTCCGGAGCAATCTCAAGCAATTTGTCATTTGGAATAACTATTAAAGTATCGGTAACACTAATCAACCTATCCAAACCAATCTGGGCATTTTCAATTCTTTTTTGACCTTCAACAGTAAATGGTAAAGTCACTACACCAACTGTAAGGGCTCCTGTTTTCTTCGCAATTTCAGCAATAACTGGCGCGGCTCCTGTTCCTGTGCCTCCTCCAAGACCGCACGTAATAAAAACCATATCGGAGTCAGTAATTTTCTTTCTTATTTCTTGTTCAGATTCACGTGCGGCTTGCTCGCCAATTTTCGGATTACTTCCAGCTCCGAGTCCGTGTGTTAATTCTCTTCCAATAAGTATCTTGACGTCAGCATTGCTATATAATAAATCCTGAGCATCAGTATTGACAGTAATTATTTCACATCCTTTAATTCCTATCTCTTTCATTCTAGAAACAGAATTTCCTCCTCCTCCGCCACAGCCAACTACCTTGATTCTTGAGCCCTGCTTCTTCAGAATCTCTTCAAGCTCACGATCTATTTCGCTTTCAGATACACCTTCCTTTTCAATTACCAAACTCATATTTCTACAATGCAAATTGGATTTATAAGTATTGTTGTTGTAAACTTGTTGATAAAAACAAAAAATTATTATTTCTTCTCATCCCTACCAACTATAACATTATCAATTTTCTTCTCATCTTCTCTCTCATCACTCTTTCTCTCTTCTTTCTTTTCTGACTTTTTCTCTTTTTTGTTCTTCTTTTCTCTTTTTACCTCACCATTTTTCTCTTCCTTTTTTTCATCTTTCTTTTCCTCAAACTTCAATTCCATTCCCATAATATCTTTAACTTTGTCTTTGAATGCAGAAATAAAAACTTCAAACGTCTTTGACCCTTTAACGATTAAATCTTTCTCTCTTATCTCAAAGTCTGGTATAAACCTAAATAATTGTTCCAATAATGACGCTGCCTTTTCTCTTTCGTCAGATAAAATACGAATAATTTTAAATTTATAATCAACATCCTTTCCAGCCAGAGGATTATTAAAATCTGTAATAATCCTTGCTCCAGAAACAGCGATTATCTTCGCCAAAGAGGTGTCAAGAGCAAGAACCATCCCAGGTTTTGGATCTATTTTTTTCTCAGTAAACACTTTTAATGGAATCGTTTTCAATAAACTTCTGTCCCTGAGACCGAAAGCATCCTTTGCAGAAAGAGAAATCTTATACTCGTTATTTATTTCTTTTCCTTCAAGCGCCTTGTCAAGGCCAGGAACAACCATTCCTTCCCCGATTACAAGAATTGTTTTTTTCGGCTCTGCTTTTGGATCTATCTTTTTCAAATCATCTGAAATATTAGAATCGAAAACATTTCCATTTGTATAACCAGTATAAAGAATCTCAACAAAATCCTTTTTCTTTGTTGTTTCCATTAATATTCCTGAGAAAGAGGTTTTATAAATCTTTGTTGAACCGTTTTATATTTCTTTGTTCAGAAGTATAGATGCAGAGTACCCACTTTCATTGCTAGATATATGTGATGTTGAACGGACATCAAGAACAAAGTTAAAGCCCCAGTAGGTTTTCCCGATTATCCCGCCATGTAATTTCCAACGACTATCTTCTCTCGGGTTGAATTGAAGACTTCCTATATCCATTCCGCCATCAACTTCTGCTCCTAAAAATGCTCTGGTCTTACCTATTGACTTAATAAATCTAAATCCTAATGATCCAAGAGGATCTATTTTTGTAAGAAATAATCTTTCTTCTCCAGTTCTTCCAGCGCCAATCAGTAATTCTCCCGGTCTGAGCATGATATCATATTTTTGCTTTTGGCTTCTTATATAAGGATCATATGGATCGGTTCCTATATTTAGATCAAATGAAACGTTAACTTTCTCTTTTGCATCTTCCGCCCACTCACTTGATTTTTCGAACGGAAAGGTAAATAATCTTACTGCATAAAAAGCCCCAATAGATGCTACATGCGGAATCCTGCTTTTTTCTAGTAAATCTGAAAATGTTGATTGAGCTTTTTGGTAAATAGGAGTAAATTTTAGTCTATCTCCCGCAGCATCAGCGATTATATTTCTACCAGTTGAATTCCAATTCACCCTATTATTGTCATTCCAAAGACCTATTTTAGAATTTAGACCATCTTCAAAAATATCTTCGGATCTTGATAATGTTCCATTAACTAGATTTATCAATTCATTCTTAGATCTAGGATCTTCGAGTTCAATACTCGGCAATCTTTCAACATATCTTATTTTCATTATGGTTTCTGGCGCATTATCAGTTTCATTACGAGGAGAATAGGAGGGAGAATCTGGGATTGATTTTAACGGAGAAATTGGTTGAGCAGAAAGGTTACCCATATTACTAAATGTAAGAAAACTTGCCAACAATCCAATACCTAACTTTCTCTTCAGGTTTTTGGTAAACATAAAAACACCTAATTGGATTAATGTTTGATAGTATTTAAATTAGTAACATCAAAAATTCATCACTTCGAATTGATGATAACTGACAATTAACGATTCAGATTTCATATTCTAATCATACTCAGAAAAATCTGAATAAATTATTTTAGTATAATCATTTGTATTAAAAGTATTTTTATATTGACGCCATAATAATCGACTACGCACAAAATATGTTTCACCGCCAATAGAATTTAAAGTAAGTGTTGGCTGCTCACTCCTTATCAGTCTCAAGGCATGATTTCTGCCACTTGCTTTTTCATTACGCTCAACAAGATACTCAGTTATATCCATTTTTAGTTTCTTTTTATTCCAATACTTTTTTGTTAGCCATAGTATTTATATTTTTTCAATGCTGAAAAAACCAGTGAAGCTCCACGTGGCAAGACATAGATTGGTGGAATCTTTTCTGCTTCAAAACCCTCCACGATATGAAATCTACTTTCCATTAGCTTTATGAGTGGATCAGTAATGCGCAATAAATACGAATTAAGCCGTAATAATTTCATGAATAGAAAACGAGACTTCAGTTTTTAAATTTAATCCATGCTGTCATAGGGAGAAGGATTCATTTTGGCGGAAGAAGAACCTTTGCTAACAAGAACATCGTCAATTCTGAGAATCATCTGAGCAACTTCTGAAGCAGATTCAACTGCTTGCAATTTAACTTTTAATGGCTCAATTATGCCTGCATTGAAAGTATTTTCTATTTTATCATTAAATAAGTTCAATCCGGAATGCATTTCTCCAGACTCATGTCTTTTTTTTAATTCAGTTATTATATCGATTGGATCAAGTCCAGCGTTTTCAGCGAGGGTTTCTGGAATTGATTCTAGTGAATTTGCAAATTCTTCAATGGCAAGCTGTTCTCTGCCGCCAATAGTTCTTGCATAAACTCTTAATCTTTTTGCTAGTTCTATTTCTATTGCTCCACCACCTGCGACGACTTTTCCGCTCTTTACAGCTGAAATTACATCCCCTAAACCATCATTAATTGCTCGTTCTATTTCATCTATAACATGTGCACTTGTTCCTCGGACAATTATAGTCACAACTCCAGGATTTAGGCATCCTCTAATATATGTAAGTGCTTCATCACCTTTCTTAACTTCTTCAACTGATTCTGCAAAACCAAAATCTAATCCATTAATATCATTTAAATTGGAAATAATTCTTGCATTTGTTGCAAGCGATATTTTCTCGATATCACTTCTTGGTACTCTGCGGCAGGCAAATATGCCTGCTTTGGCAAGGTAATACTGGGCAACGTCATCAATTCCTTTTTGGCAAAAAATAACATTTGCACCAGATGAAATTAATTTATCAGTCATTGATTTTAGAAAACGTTCTTCTGATTGAATGAAGCTTTCAAGCTGTTCTGGTGTTGACACAGATATTTTTGCCTCAGTTTCAGGGTTTTTTAATTCAAGTGAAAAATCAACAAGTAAAATTTTAGCGTTTTTAACAAAGGTGGGCATTTCAATATTAGCTCTTTCTTTTTCCAAAACTACGCCTTCAATCAATTCACTTTCATTAATTCCTGACCCTTTTATCTTTTGTATTTTTATGTTTTCTTTGGTAATATTTCTGTCTGAAGCAACTTTGTCAACGGCACTGACAATTAATTCAGAAAGCATTTCTTTATGCCCTTCTGCTCCCTTTCCAGTCATTGCAGTTATTGCTATTTGTTTTAGAACAGTGCGGCTTTCTAAATTAGATGCAATTTCTTTTAATATTTCCTGTGATTTTGCGGCTGCTAGCTTATATCCTTTAACAATAACAGTTGGGTGTATTTTTCTATCGAGCAATTTTTCAGCGTTTTCAAGCAATTTACCTGCAAGAAGAGCAACAGTTGTTGTTCCATCACCAACTTCAGACTCTTGAGTTTTGGCAATTTCAACTATCATTTTAGCTGCTGGATGATCAATCTCTATTTCTTCAAGGATTGTGACTCCGTCATTGGTTACAACAATATTGCCTACTGAATCAACTAGCATTTTGTCCATTCCTTTAGGACCGAGAGTGGTTTTTACAATGTCAGCTACAACTTTGGCGGCTAATATGTTTGTTCTTTGAGCGTCTCTTCCTAAGGTTCTAGAAACATTATCGGGCAATACATATACTGGCTGCTTTTCATCCATATTTCTAATCTTTATGTTGAGCTTTTAAAATTATATGTAATAAACTACAACTAATAATAAAATAATTATAGGCGCGGATTACCAGCCGTCTTTGTCTTCTTCCTCTTCGTCTTCCTCTTCAGACTCCTCATCAGAGTCTTCATCTCCGTCTTCCTCAACTCTTTTTTTGTCTTTCATGTTTATAAAACATTTTTAATTCTCTTTAACAGGTGGTGTTGATATTTAAATCTTTTTCTTATTGAAAGCAATAAAAAGTTCGTATTTAATTTATCCTTCGTACAATTTAAATAACTCAGAATGTCTATATTTGATATGTCTTGGTTAGATAAATTAAAGCACCTTTTGGGAGAGGAAAAGCCAGAGGTAGAAAATGTTAAACCTGAGTCTGTAAAAATTGAACAAGTGAATGAGAAAGTGAATGAGAAGATTAAACAAAATTTTTTAAGAAAAGATGAATTAAAAAATGAGCTTACAAAGAGAATCGATTCATTTAAAAGGGAAATGAATAATTCAATTGAAATACTGGAAAAAGTCACACTCTCAGAAAGAAAGGAACATGAAAAAATTAAACTTGTTGTTTTAGAAAATTTAAGCTTATACGATGCTCAGCTGAAGAGACTTATTTCTCAACTTGAAAATCTTGAATCTCTTAAAATAAAGGAGGGTTTGGCTAAATTGAAGACAATTTTAAATGATTTTGACAGAGCATCACATTTGCCGTTTGAAAAAGCAACCATATTGATTGGCAAAGAATTAGAAGGAAATAGAAATATATTGAGGGCTTTTATAAAAGATTTTAGTAATATTGAAAAAAACAATAAATCTTTTTTTGAGCAAGTTGAATTGACAGATAAATTAAATGCATTGCTTGGGGAAATGAAACAAGTTTCAGACTTTATTGAAGAAGTGAACAAAACAGTATTGGCCTATGAAAGTCAGGCTGAAAAAAAGAGGGAAGAACATGAAAAAACAAAACAAAAAATAGATGAAATAAAAAAAAGTGATGAATTCAAAAAAGAAATTGAATTGAAAGAAAATCATAGGCAAAAATTAAATGATATTGAAACTGAAATAAGAATAACAAAACAAAAAATTGACTTTAAAGCACTTACAAAGACATATCATTTAAATGAAAAGGCAAACCATTTGATTAAGTCTTATTCTGGAGATTTTTTATCTGCTTTAAAAAATGATGAAAATCTTGATATATTGGACTTAATTGGCGAAAATGAGAAACTAAAAAAGAACGAATTGAAAGATTTAAGGGAAAAAGTCGCTGAACTGAATAGACAGTTTCAAACTAAAACAGATGCTGAAATACTGGAGCTTGAAAATAATTTAAAAAATCTGGATTCACATATTAATCAAATAAAAAGTCATATTGAAACTGAAAAGAAAAAGAAAGATAGGTCTTCTCAAAAACTTGATAAATTTATAGACGAAATAAAAAGCCTTTCGGAGCAAGTGTTTTCTAATTTGAAGATTGAGTGAAATCCCCCCACCGCAGTTAGAACATAAACTGATAGTAATGAACTAATTTTAATCAGAGATTTCAAAAATAACTAACGAAATAATTCTACAAGACCATAAACAGCACCGCCAAAAATGCCGCATGCAAGAAGTCCATTATAAAGACCCAGGCCAAGATATTTGCCAAAATAATCTCCATGAACTTCTGACTCGTTTAAACCTGGTGCACCAGATTCAGAAAGACCTTCGCCCCCAATATCTCTAAGGCATGCTTCTACCCGCATAGTCGTACATCTTTCTGAATATCTTCTTAATCCAACAAATGGAACAAAATCGCTTGCTCTTAACTTTAAATCGTCAGTCATTTATTTTATAGAAATAATAACTATTTAAACTTTTCTATTTAGTGTCACTTTATAGTTATAAAGATAAAAATTCCCCCCACCGAGATTAAACTCTGCAAGTTGCCATGCTCACAGTTGGAGATTATTCGTGACTGCTTTTAACTCTATCTTTTCTTCGTTTTGCTTAAAGCTAATAACGAATTTATCAAAGAAAACATTTCTGCCTATCAATGGGGGAAAATCACAATCAGCCAATATAACTTTCACGGGAAGGTCAAAACTATATTTTTCGTGTGGCTTCCCAAACTCTACATGCATTCTAGATTCTACCGCCGGAACTGCCCCGCCTATTCCGAAGGTCTCCTCTTTTTCACCAGAAATATCCAATCCAAGTAATTCCGCCACGTATTTAGGGACTGCAGAGATATCTGCTCCTGAATCAATCAACACGGTAAAATTAAATTTTGTTGCACTTCCAGAGAGAGTCATAGGAATAGAGGGCGTTTTATCGCTTGTTTTATTTGAACGAGGTACGTCTTTATAACGATATTTTAGTGTCATCTTAGAATATCATGGTTTCCTTTGAAGGAACTCTAGAAAGTAAAAACTTCTTGTTTCCACAAACTACAATGGCTTCTTTTGCTACTGCTCTAACATCAACACCATGGGAGACTATCTTATTCTCGTAAATAGCGACCCATTCACCAAGGTAGCTACTAAGGTCTGCATCTAAATAATATTCATAATTTGATTCCATAGCCTTGATAAGGGTTATAAGTATTTAAATTCTTCTTTTAGTTTTTATAAGAAATCCCCCACCGAAAACAGAACATAAACTGAAAGTAGCGAACCTGAACTAAGATTTTCAAATACATTACATTTTGCAGTTTATTTGTAGATTCTGCCCCTTTTATCAAAAACTCTCACGAATATAATCTTTCTAGTTTGGTCTATATCCATTAAAACTCTGTAGTCGCCAATTCTTAGTTTATGATAGTCTCCTTCATAATGCTCGAAGAAACGAAACGGATTTTCAGTAAGTGCAATCTCTTTAAACTTTAATCTTATTCTTTCTTGAACATCAAAAGGCAATTTTTTAAAAAACTTTGCTGCCTGACTAGAAAATTTTACATCATACATTATAATGAACTAATTGAAATATAGTTTTCCTCTTTTTCAGCTCTTGCCTCTGCTAAAGCTTTCTTAGCCCAAGATGTGAGCTTTCCTTCATGTAACAAGACCTTTTTGATTAACTCCACATCCCTTCGCAACCTTAACAGGTCTTCATGAATCATTTTTATATCGTTTGTCATATTTGTTGTTAATGCATCTGATATTTAAACCTTGTGAAGATTAAAAAATCCCCCCACCAAGAGAGTAGCAATACCGCTCAATCTGCCTTCTTTTCAGTGAATATATAATTTTATCACAAGTGTTATTAAACCAAAACAATATTTTTCATACTTTCTTTAATAACTTTAATATTTTTTGTAGCCGCATTCCATATTGTATTTAGGCTTACTTCAAAGTATCCGTGTGCTATTAAGTCTCTAAACTGACCCATGTCAAACCATGGAACATCTTTATTCTTTTCCTTTAAAGCTCTAGGAATATTTCTACTTGCCTCGCCAATAATTTCTAGTCTTCTCAATACGGCATCTTGAAGCAACTTATTTTTACTAAATTGTTCTTCAGAAATGTTTTTCATATAGATTTCAATTTGTTTAATAGCATCCCTAATATCATTTAGGTAAAGTTTGTAATCTCTTTTCATCTCAATATGGGAATTTCATCATTTAATATTCTCTCCCGTATCTCCTCTCTTATTAGACTATACTCTACTAAATCAATTTTTCTTTTAATTGCTTTTTCCAAGATATTTTTTAATCTAATGAACTCAAGTAGTCCCATGCCATTATCATCTATTTCAACAAGTATATCAACATCGCTCTTCTTTTTCTGCTCTCCTCTAGCATAACTGCCAAATATCCCTGCTTTAGTTACCTTGTGATTCTTTAATATAGGCAATATCTTGTCTTTAATTTGCTCAATCTCGCTTTTCTTATTCATGTTAATTTATACTTATCCAAGTTTTTAAGGTTTGTGGATTGATTTAAGATTTTAGGGTGGATGAAAAAATCCCCCCACCGAAAGCAGAACATAAACTGAAAGTAGCGAACTGAACTAAGATTTATTACTATCTTCAAGCTCCAATAATGCTTTATGTTTTTCCAATGTAAGCAGCTATTCTATAATGAACTTGGGGCGAGTTATCACTTTTAACTTCCTCAAAAAGCATAAAGCCTATTCCGTTATAATGTATTGCACCTTCACGCAATTTACTTGCTTCTACAATTTTAGGTACAATTCCCCTTGCTTCTTCAAGATTTTTTGCAATTTTTGTTTCCACCAAAAGTTCAGCAATTTCATCTAAACTTTTAACAGTAGAACGTCCACAAAGTCCTAATGCTTTTCTTTTAAAGTTCTGAGCACCAGTTCGAACTAAATATCCAAATCTTTCTTCATCAGTCATATATTTTTTAGAAGGCTTTCCAGCTTTTGCAAATAAACTTACTAAATAGCCGTGTACCGAGTCGGTAGTTATTTTGTCAGTCATTTATTTTATAGAAATAATGCCTATTTAAGAAACTATAAAGCTCCCATATAAATCCTAAATAAGAATCTCTTTTCTTCTGTT
>JBBTAG010000100.1:0-1216 GCA_038044345.1 Nanobdellota archaeon | reverse complement strand
CATCAAGCGGAGTAGCAGCAAAATCAACCACATTCTCATTGGCTGTAACTGCAATATCTGAAACTATTCCAAATGCTCCTAGCAATTTAGTCGGTGCAGGGTCGTCAAATCAAGTTCAATTGACATGGACTGACAATTCAAATAATGAGCAAGGATTTAGAGTTTATAGGAATGGCTCTTTGATTGCAACTGTTACGGGAAATAGTTATTCTGATAATACAGTTGTTGCTGGGGCGATTTATAATTATTATGTCACTGCTTATAATGCTGCTGGAGAATCTGCGGCATCAAATATAGTGAATGTTATAATGGGTGGTGGACAACAGTTGCCTACTGCACCAACATCTCTTTCGGCAACAGCATATGGTCCATATAATATCAGTTTGCAATGGCAAGACAATTCAGACAATGAAAACGGATTTAAGATTATGAGAACAGATAATCTAAGAAGGAGTCCTTTCGTAGTGATTGCCAGTGTTGGTTCTTCTGCTGGAATTGGAAGTATGGTGCAATATAAGGATGAACAATTGTCTTCAGGTACAACGTATTATTACAAGGTGTATGCATTTAATTCATTTGGGGATTCTTCAACTTCTTTAGTTGCTTCTGCTAAGACTTATCGTTGCAGCTGGTGGAAGAAAACATTCTACCGTTGTTGATGGGATTTTAAAATGGAGAGAATTATTTCAAAAAAAGGGATGTACTATTTTCTAGTTGTTTTTTTTCTTGTGTGCCTTTTTTTGCTGTTGATTGGATTGGTAGTTTTCTTTTTTCTTAGATTGCAGAGTGCAAATCAGATAACTGTGGAATTTATTGCTGATGAAAATCACTTTAGTGTTGATGAGCAGTCTATTCATGTTGAAGATGATAGAGTCATATTTGATATTGTCAGAGATTCAGACAATACACAGAATATCAATGGTTTTCAGGTGTTTTTGGAAGATTCCAATGCGGAAGTAAAAGAGGTTTTGATTTATGATTCTGTAGCCCCACTTGAAACTAAAACAATTCAAGTTTCATATTCTGGCTTGTTGGATGATGTAAGAAGTGTTACTTTGATTCCTTTATTAAGTTGAATATGGAAATGATTAAATACCCTTTTGATATATATATATTATGGAAAAAGGGGTTGTTGGAACAGGAAGAAGAGGGAAAAATGTTTTTCTGAGTGCTTTTGTATTTTTAATCTTTTTTATTGAGGGAGTTAGTGCTGCCA
>JBBTAG010000099.1:0-15083 GCA_038044345.1 Nanobdellota archaeon | reverse complement strand
AAATAAGATAATAGTTATTTTGATATAATAATACTTAAAAACACAAGATTAATTTATACCTAATGTTACCGGATGGAACTCCCCCGTTTTATAGAGGTCATGAAGGATTTAATAATATTCTCGCAGACCAAAGATTAGCAAGGCCAGGAAGAGCAATTAGAGTTTATAACTATGGCGGGCCCGCAGGCAATGAAAAATTGTATGTGATTGGGACAGAAAGTCAATTATTTGATGCCGCAACAGGAAGAAAAGTTCATCCCGTTGATGTTCTAAGTAGGACTGTTGCCCCAGATGGGTGGAGTGTTGAAGGATTAGAATTATCTCTTCTACCAGAAGCAGAAATAAATAAGGTTCTTGGTATTTCAAGTCCTCAGTGAAATAAAAATTTCCAAACCTTTAAAACCCTCTATTAATCTTAATTTCTATCACTATTTCATGTTCATCTCGCTTAGGCTGAGATGAAAGGCCCAGAGCACGCGGCGCTCTGGGCCGCTTTATTTTTGTCGTCCTTTCAGTTGATTTTTCACATAATAAGATTTAAAAACCACTTTTATCTTGAGCTATAATGGCAAAAGTAAGAATCAAATTAGCAAGCATTGACATAAATGCGTTAAACCCAGTAATAGCTTCAATAAAAGAGATAACAGACCGTTCAGGAGTCGTAATGCGCGGCCCAATTCCTCTCCCTACAAGACATCTAAAAGTCACAACTAGAAAGAGTCCATGCGGGGATGGCACAGCAACCTTTGATAGGTTTGAAATGCGCGTTCATAGAAGAATTATTGATATCCCAGCAGAAGATAGAATTTTGCATCCAATCATGAAACTGCAAATTCCTCGTTCTGTGCAGATAAAGATAGAGATGAAGGAATAAAATGCCAAGGGAAGCTCTTGTTGTCAAAAGAGAAATTTTGTTTAAAAATAAGCATTTCGAAGGTTTTTTAGAAAAAAGAGCATTTGATTATATATCTTTAATATTAAACAATTGTTCCTATTCTGAAAGAAGCGATGAACTTGAACATGATAGAACTCTTAAGCAAATAATCCCATATATAATAATCATAAATAAAAAAGAGAAGAAGATATTCGCATACAAAAGAGCAAATAACGATAATTATTCAGAAAAAAGACTAAGAAATAAGTGGAGTATTGGAGTTGGAGGCCATATAGAGAGAATAGATAATAAAAACCCAATTCAAGAAGGTATGATGCGTGAATTAAAAGAAGAGTTAAAAATGGATAATTATCCAATTCCAAAAATAATAGGATATGTCAACGATGATTCTGGAAACGTAGAAAGTGTTCATTTTGGCATTATAGCCTTGGCAAAAACATCTGAAGATATAAAGCAAGGCGATGATGAAATGGAACACAGCTCATTTTACACTATAGATGAATTTGAATCTTTAATTTCAAAACAAGAAAACGAACTTGAAGGTTGGTCTAAAATTATCTGGCCAGTCGTTAAATCTTTCTTGCAATAGTCATTTTCAATTATCCATTTGTTTAAATATTAATTTTTTTAATTAAAGAAATGCAACAATATTTAGATTTAGAGCGAATGGTTCTAGAAAAAGGCAAATTCAAACCAGACAGAACAGGAACTGGAACATATTCAATATTTGGTGCTCAAATGAGATTCAACTTAAGAGATAACAATTTTCCTCTCTTAACAACAAAAAAACTGCATACAAAATCAATTATACACGAATTACTTTGGTTTCTTAAGGGAGATACAAATATCAGGTATCTTAACGAAAGAGGTGTAAAAATCTGGGATGAATGGGCTGATAAAGATGGAAATTTGGGAAGAATATACGGTGCTCAATGGACCGACTGGCGCACAGTTGATGGAAAATCTATTAATCAAATTGATTCTGTGATAGAACAAATAAAGGAAAATCCAGATTCGAGAAGACTAATTGTTAGTGCTTGGAATCCAGGAGAATTAGATCAAATGACATTGCCACCATGTCATGCGTTATTTCAATTTTATGTTCAAGATCATGAGCTGAGTTGTCAGCTCTATCAAAGATCTGCTGACTTATTTCTGGGTGTTCCGTTCAACATTGCTTCATACTCCCTACTAACTAAAATGGTTGCACAGGTAACTGGACTAAAACCAGGAGAATTTATTCACACTTTCGGAGATTTGCACATATATTCCAATCATGTAGAACAAGTCAAATTACAATTGTCTCGTGCACCAAGAGTTCAGCCAAAAATGGTTCTTAATCAAGAAATAAAAAATATTCATGATTTCAAATATGAAGACTTTGAATTAACTTGCTATGATCCTCATTCAGCAATTAAAGCTCCAATTGCAGTTTAAAATGGCTTTCGTAATTATAGCCGCAGTTGCAAGAAATTATGTCATAGGTGACAGAGGTCAAATTCCGTGGTTTTCAGATGATGAAATAAGAAAGCCCGACATGAAAAAATTTAGAGAATTGACTCTTGGAACTTCAGTAATTATGGGCAGGTCAACTTTCGATTCTCTAAAAAAACCCTTAGAAGATAGAACAAACATAGTCCTAACAAGAAACCCCGATTATATCGCTCCGAATGGAGTTATTTCTGCGAAATCAATAGAAGAAGCTCTCGATATTTCAAAATTTTCAAAAAGAGATGTTTACATTATTGGTGGAGCGCAAGTTTATAAACAAACAATTGGCTTGGCGGATAGATTGGAATTAACAGAATTAAATACCGATTATTCAGGTGATGTTTTATTTCCAGAATATAGAAATACAGGTGAATGGAACAGAGTTAAAGTAGAACACAGAAAAAAATTTAGTTTTGTAACATATGAAAGAACTTAATCATGTCATTATAAACTATCTTTTCAATCATAACAATTCTTTATAAGTGGATAATTATTTTTAATTTTCTAATGGAAAAAGAAGAAATACAAAAATTTGAAGGCAAACCTGTTTACTTAGGATATGATTGGCAATGCAGCAATAATGGACGTTGCTATGGATTTGTGCATAATTCAGAATGTTACTCTTTATCAAGTAATGGAGAAAAGATATTCATTAGCGTAGTTCCCGCAAAGTATTTAACATCATTGGAAAATCCAAAGAGAGAAATGAGTGATTTGGAATTATTTGTTATTTCTGCAGTAAGAGAAAAGGGAATGGATGCCTTAAAATCTGTCAATGGTATGCCAATCATAGTAGAGCAACCATGCAAGCAATAGATCTGCTTTTGTTATGCAAAAACGCAAAGCTTGCAAAAACCCAACCTTTAAAATCCCTTTTTTTCTCTGAAGTTTATGCCCACGTGGGACAGTGGTACTCCATACGCTTGGAGAGCGTACTTCCGCAAGGATTCCCAGGTTCGAATCCTGGCGTGGGCGTCTTATCCCTACATTATGTACTTAAACGCAACATTTAAATACTTTGTAGGTATAATGATTATATGAAAATAGTAACAAAAAAAGTAGGAAATAAAAAATATTTCTACTTAAAACAATCCAAAAGAAAAGGAAAAAAGGTAATAACTAAAGAAAAATACCTTGGAGCAGAAATACCTGCAAACATAGACGAAATTAGTTCTAAATTTAAAAAAGAGATACAAATGGATATTGATAAAAAATTAAAAGCAATCAAAAATAATTTTCAATCTGAATGGAAAAAAATTCCAGAAAGTGCAAGAAAAAAGGAGCTTGAAGAAATATCCATTGCCTTTACTTATAATACAAATGCAATTGAAGGATCTACAATCACTTTAGAAGAGGCTCGAGAAATAATTCATGATAAAATTGCTCCAAATAAATCTTTGAGAGATGTAAGAGAAACTGAAGCACATAGCGAAGTCTTTCTAAAAATGTTAGATATGAAAGAAGAGATTAGTAACGATTTACTATTGAAATGGCATTTAGAAGTTTTTGGAATTACAAAACAGGATATTGCAGGAAGATATAGAGACTATTTAGTGAGAGTCGGGCCACATTTAGCTCCTGATTGGCAAGAGGTTGAGAAAATGATGCATGAATTAATAGAGTTTATTAATAAAAACAAAAAGATGAATCCTGTTGAGCTTTCTGCGCGAGCGCACTATAAATTTGAAAAGATTCATCCATTTGGAGATGGAAACGGCAGAATTGGGAGATTAATAATGAACCAAATTCTATGGCATTCTGGCTATCCTATGCTAATAATTGAAAAAAAGAAGAGAAAACCCTATTACAAGGCATTACAAAAAGATGAAGAAGGATTTGTCTCCTATTTCATAAGAAGATATCTTGCAGTTCATAAAAAAAGATATGCGATATGACCACACTTTTATTAATTTGTAGTCATATAGAGCATATCCACCATTAAGTTGCAGCCGGCATATAAATACCTTAAAATCTAACAAATCTTGTATAAAAGTTGTATAGATCACATTGCTTTTTTATTCTGCCAAACCGAAAGATTGAGTAAATTCAGAAATCATTCTATATTGACTCAGATAATCAATGCCTTTTTGAGTTATAAAATATGTTTTTCCATTTCCTAACTTGCCTTGAGTAATAAGTTCTTTTTCTTTAAGCTCCATTAAATATAGCTCCATCATTTGATGTGATAAGTTTGACTTATATAGAATATGGGTGGGCTTAACCTTGCCACTTTTATTCTTTATAACTTCAAGTATATCCCTTATTATTTCCAATTTGTTTCTTTTCTTGCTCATTTTTTCACTGTTTTAATGAGAACAACCAACATAATTATGTAAGCTAGCAGTTCAAACAAATGCCCAACAATGTAGGCTGGATAATAAACCGGGGAGAATATAAAGCAAACGCTGCTCAAAAACAATATTGTAAATGAAAGCAGTATCCAAAATTCCTTTTTGTTTTTGTTTTTTAGATAATCATCAAAATATTGATAAGCAATAAAGGATAGCAGAAACACAGCCAAAATTCTGAAAGTTATCAGTTTATAGAAGCTTGATGCAATGACAAGCAAACTAAGTCCAAACAACAAATAATATGTTTTTCCTTTTTTCATTCCAGCGGTTAAATATGCTAAAGTGACCAATCCGCTTGTGAAAAGTATCATGTATAGGTAAACTCCAACAATTCCAACCGTTTGAATCTCACCTATAGAAACTTCCCTAAACTGTTCCGATGCAATCTGTGCAAACCAATAATTAATTCCTCCCAGAAAGATGTAAGACAAGCCCATAAGCAAGAAAGCGACTCCCAAGAGCCATATTTTTCTTTCCTTGGTAACCTTATTTATCTTGAATGCAAACACAGCAACCAGACAAGTAATGATTGCAAAAAGAATCTCCATTCCAATATCAAACCCAAAGAACCATTGTGGTATTACATACGCGTAGTTCATCAAACTTCATGCAATGCTTTATTTTTAAACCTTATGAATTAATTCTCTTAATTTTTCTTTCCCAACTGACTTATATACCCCTTTCTTAACAATATTAGAGATTAAGTTACATTAATTAAACCAATAAACACTGGAGGCCACAAAGAGAAAAAATACAAAGGGAATATCACGCAAAGATTGGGGCTGGAAACAGCCCCGCCCTCTTTTTATTTTTTTTCGGAAGACAATTTAACTCCCAATTTATCGAGTTCTTTAATATGAGCATTCATCAGATTCTCAGTCAACCCGACAAGTCTAATCAATTCATTCCTCTCAGCCATTAATGTGCTGATTGCCCCTTTATGAAAGCCAATCTTTTCCTCTTTCGGCATCTTTGTCTCTTTCATTTCCTTATCTTTTTCTGCCATATATAAAATGAAAAGATATAGTATTTAAATTGTCCCTTGTTAAATTTTCTAAGCCCAGATCGCATAATGGTAGTGCGCGAGTCTCGAAAACTCGTTTCCCTTGGGATCTCCAGGTTCGATTCCTGGTCTGGGCGGTTTTTGTTCATGAAAATACAAAACGTAACATTTATATATTAGTTATACATGTATAACTTATGGAACAAATAAATGTCAAAGCAAAGCAATGGGGCAATTCAATAGGGATAGTTTTACCAAAACATATAGTCGATAAAGAAAAAATAAATGACGGAACAGACTTAATAGTGAATGTAAGAACAAAGCACAGAACTACTGTAGCAAATTTGATGGAACTCGGTAAAAAGCTAAATTTGGTCAAAAAACTGCAGAAAATAGATACTCAAAAAGCATTAAAAGAGGTTGACCAAGAATTTTGGTCTGATTAGTATGGGTTATTTTTTCGATACTTACGCTATTATAGAGATAATTAAAAACAATCAAAATTATGAAAAATTTAAAGAATCAGCTATTAAAACTTGTGCACTAAACATAGCAGAATTACATTTTTTTCTAATTGAATTTGCAGGCGAAGAAGAAGCTGACAAATTAGTAAAAGAATTAAATATCTCTCTTCTAGAGCAAACAAAAGAAAACGCAATTGAAGCCTCCAAGTTTAGATATAAGAATAAAAAATTAAAAATGTCATATGCAGACTGTTTAGGATATATTACTGCAAAAAGCAATGATTTAATATTTGTGACTGGAGATGATGCATTTAAGAATTTAGAGAGTGTAGAGTTCATTAAATAGGTGTTTGCAGTTGTTATCATTTTGATATCAAAATGATATAGTTTGTCGCGGAGTTCGGACTTTTTTAGTCACTCGCTAAAAGCCTGGATGAATAGCGAACGGCGATTTGTGCACAGATTAAAATAATCTGTGAATTATATAAGATATTAATTTATTAATAACTTCCTTCTTGTTAAATAAGTAAATAATAATGTTAGGTCGATTTTCGGTCTTTTTGATACTTCTCAATCATGCCACTAACTTGGCTAACGGTTTCTTTAATTGCTTCAAAATTATCTAAATATTCAATCTTTTTTCCGCAAAGCTCAGATATTTTATTGAAATAAGGCATATCTGGAATATTGATTGTCGAATATTTTGGAGTATACCCTCTTAGATAAAATCCACCCTTATTTTGATTGAGTGAAAATAGAGAAATATTCTCAATAAAACCCTTTTGAGATGAGAATATGGTCGCATTGAAGGATATAGATTTTCTGTTAGATGTCAGGATGAACTTTTTAATGTCCCCAATATCATACTCTTTTTTCCTTCCGCCAAGTATTCCTGACCAATATACAATCAGTTTTTTATTAGTATTATCCACTGATACAGTTTCCTTAAAAGGCAAGAATATGGCGCCGATGCCTATAAGATTTGAGATTATTCCAACAAGATTATTTGATTTGTAGATAATAAAACCAAACACTATCCCTAAAATTGTTATAATAAACCCTCCATACTGAGTTCTTCTCACAGAATAAATAGATGAATTATCTTCCACCACTTTCATAAATTTAATAGTTAATTAATCATTTTAAATCTTTCCTTGAAAATAACTTAAACATAAACTCCAACACCCTCAAAAAACAAAGTAATCAGTTATCATTTTGATATCAAAATGATATAGTTTGTCGCGGAGTTCGGACTTTTCTCCCATGTCTTGGTCTGGGCGTCTACCCACTACAAACCATTTAATAAGATGTAGAGGGTAAGATTTAAATACTCTATTTTGCTCAATATGTCATGGTTTACATATACAAGAAGACTGTTGGAAATAAAAATTATTACTACCTCAGAATATCAGAAAGGAAAGGCAAAAAGGTAATAGCAAAAGATATTGCTTATCTAGGCGGAACTGTAGACGAGGTTAAATCCAATTTAGACAAACTTTCTAAATACAAGGACAAAATTAGGAAGGCACATAAAACAATTAACTCATTCCTAGAATCTAATAACTTCCTAGAAAAAGCTCAGAAATCAAAGGTAAAAAGAGACCCTTTTCTTAAAGATAAAACTAATGAGATTGAAGCTTGCAAACTTCATTATCATCAAGTCTTTAATAAATTAGATGAACAAACCAAACGGGAAATTTTTAAGACGTTTATTATTGAATTTGCATACAACACGGCTTCTATAGAAGGAAATACAATTAATCTTGAAGAAGCAAGAAATCTTCTAAATGAAGGAATAACCCCCAAAGATAAGACTCTGAGGGAGGTTTACGACTTGCAAAACACAGAGAAAGTATTTTTTGAATTATTGAACTCAAAATTAAACAATGAACTTGGCCACGATTTTATCGCATGGATTCATGATAACTTATTAGAGAAGATAGATGAAAGGAAAGGTTATAGAACAACAGACATTCGAGTTGTAAAAAGCAATTTTGATGCTTCTCCAGGAAAGTATGTAAAAACAGATATGGATTTGTTATTAAAGTGGTACGAAGAGAATAGGGACAAATTACATCCGTTAATCTTAGCAATTTTGTTTCATCACAAGTTTGAAAAAATTCACCCATTCATGGACGGAAATGGCAGAACTGGGAGAATGATGATGAATTACATTTTATTAAAGAATAAATTACCCCCAACAATAACTCATAAAAAGACAAGAGAAGACTATCTTGAAGCGATGAGAGAAGCAGACCTTTCTGATTTATGGAAAATTGATGAAATTAAATATTCTGATTTAATTTCCTATGGCGTAGATGAATTTATATGGACATATTGGAATATTTTTCTGTAATATTGGCAATTTCATCCAAATGAACTTATTTTTCATTATTTACAGGAATAGAACAATTGTTTCGTTTCTTGGTCTGGGCGTCCCTTGTTCGTAATACAATTACCATCGATAAAAATCAAATATCTTGAAGAATTTCTATTTTAATTTCAACAATTGTTCCAGGCTTTAATGATGATTCAATTAATTTAGGTATAACTATAATTGCCTGATTGCCATTTTTGGCTATGCGTTTTGTTAGGGCGAATTGTTTTGTCATTTTTTGTTCCATTATTATCTTGGTCTATAAAGGCAAAATCCATTAAACGTTTTTGGATTATGGCAGGGAAATTGATTCAATATTTTTGTTCTTAATCCTTTTAGAGAATCTGTCCGTATGTTGCCAACAATAGTCTCATTTCCAGGACATGGAGAAACTCTACCATCCCCATAAACTTGCATAAATTCAACACACGGGAACGTGGCGAAATTATTGTAGATTGGATGATCAAACTCATATTCTAAATCAACCTTTTTCACATCTTTCCTCATCTTCGATATTTCATCGGATGATAGGACAAGGCTTTTATCAAAGTTTTCGCTCCCACTTCTTCCTGCAGGAAGAAACGTAGAAAAAACGACCCACATGTTATTATCTCTACAATATCTTAATGTTTGCTCAACTTCGTCCACGTTCCTTTTTGTCACAACCATGTCGAATCCAAGTCTTGTTGTTTTGTCTTCATTTGGTTTGTTAAATCCTTGTTTTTTTAATTCATCTATTGCTAAATTTCTTTTATCAAAGTAAGTTCCAGTTTTATCCTTAACAACCCAGTTTTGATAATCCGCATTAAATAAACTGTCACATTTTGGACAAACACTGGTGCCAGAATCATAAATTCTTCTCACAAATTCTTTGTCAAGTAATTTTGTAGCTGCGTCAGTAAAAACTACTGGCACCATCCCTTTTGAAGCAGTATATTCAATTATTCTAAAGAAATCTTTATCTAGGGTTGGTTCACCCTCCCCCAAATAATCAATACCCTTAAATCCCAATTCTGCAGCTTGGTCAATAACTCCCTCTATCTCTTCCAGTGTTAACGTTTTCTTTCTTTTATCAGTAAAGCAATGGAAACAATCATGTTCGCAAGCTCCAGTCATTGCCCTAAAGTCCAATACGGATCCTGGACCGCCATGCCATCCTTTTAAGATAGCTCCGACTCCATTTGGTGCGTTTCCCAATTCAATATTTTTGTTCATTGATATTTGACTTTCCATAACTATTTTGGAGTAATGACTATTGATAAACATTTTCAGTAAATATTTTAACACAATGACAATATTTATAAACTAATTGTAATTTAAATAAATATGACCGAAAATAGGCTGGATGTAAAAGATTTTAAAATTCTTGCCGAGTTAGACCGAAATGCACGGCAATCAAACAGCCAGATTGGAAAAAAAGTAAGGCTTAGTAAAGAAGTGATCAAGTATAGAATAGACAAGTTGGTTCAAGAAGGAATAATTGTCAGATTTTACAGTGTAGTTAATTATTTTAAACTGGGCATTTACAAATTTAAGTTATATCTTAGATTTAGTAATGCAGACAAAAACAAGATAGATGAAATAGCAGATTATTTCAAAAAGCACAAAAAAACAGAATGGGACGCAACCTGCACGGGAAGATGGGATATGATAATTGGTTTTCTTGTTGGTAACGTCAACGAATTTGACGATGAAGTTCAGGAAGTTATGAATAAATTTTCAAAATATATACAGGAAAAAGCCGTAACCACCACATTGTACCTTGTGCATCATGAAAGAGGTTTCCTGTCCAACAAAACCACGAACGTAGTATATCACACAAGTAAAGACGCAAAAGAAGATATCGATAAAACTGACAAAGAGATAATTAGGATATTAACAAACAATGCGAGAATGCCCGTTACCGAAATTGCTGAAAGAATAAAGGCAACACCAAGAGTAGTACAGTATAGAATAAAAGAATTAGAAAGAAGAAATATAATTCTGGCATATAAAGCTAACCTGAACCCTAAGGCTATGGGGAGAATATTTTGTAAAGCACTTCTGTATTTGGCAAATATAAACCAAGAAAAAACAAATCAATTTATCCGATATTTATCTTCGATACCTGATGCAGTCTGGCCTCAAAAAGTAATGGGTACATGGGATTTTGAATTAGATTGCGAAGTAAATAGTTACGATAGGTTTCAGGATATAATTCTAGACATAAAGGAGAAGTTTCCAGATGTGGTGCGGAATCATGAATTTTGCATAGTTTCAAAGGAAAACAAGCTCGACTTTTTCCCAGACGCTTATCCTTCCTTATAGTTATTTGTATTATTAGGGTGGTGTATTACAAACAACACCACTATGGTTTGGGCGTAACCACATCATGAGGTTTTCATGGGATGTTTTTTGACAATAAAATCACTTCTTAAAAAGTTCTGAAATATCCTTTGTATCAGCAGTATCTTTTTTCAAACTGGAAATATAATCATCAGTTAATTTATTGAACAGCACTTTTGCTTCTTTCGGAGCATATTTTTCTTCATTACCAGTTTCAGCAGAAGAATCCCAACTTCCAGGAGAATCAACTTTGCCCTTCAATCCTAATTGATTCCATACTTTTTGTGAAGAAAACGGCAAAAATGGTGATGCCAAAATGGATAAAGACCTGCAAAGTTCAGCGCAATGATATAAAATTTGTCCAGCTCTTTTTTTATCAGTTTTAATTATTTCCCAGGGTTTATTTTCTTCAAAATATCTGTTTCCCTCAGTAGATAAAGCCAAAATTTCAGAGAAAGCAGCTCTAAACTCAGCTGACTCCAATAACTTTGTTATATTGTTTGCCTTTTGTTTAATTGATTTTGCGAGCCTTTTATCAGAGCTCGTTAATTCTTTTTTTGATGGCTTTTTAACTAATCCATCAAGCCTTGCATTGATAAAGCTGGCAGTTCTGTTGATAAGATTGCCATAATTTCCTATTATGTCTGAATTAATTCTTTTTTGAAACTCCTCCCATTTGAATTCTGAATCTCCAGTTTCAGGAATTAATGTAGTCAGATATGCTCTAATTAAATCAGGATCTATTCCACTTGGAGGAAGTTTCTCACAGAATACCCCCCTTTTATTGCTCTTTGAAAACTTTCCCCCTTCATAATTAAGATATTGTAATCCTATGACATTGAAAGGCAGATTGAAATCTTTATGAGCTAAAAGCATTCCAGGCCAAAATATAGTGTGAAATGGAATATTATCTTTGCCCAAAAAATTATAAATTCTAGAATCTTTGCCCTGCCAAATCTCTTTCCAATCATCAGGTCTAGCCTCTTTAGTGAAAGAAAGATAACCTATTGGAGCATCGAACCAAACATAAAAAACTTTATCTTCAAATCCTTTCAGATTTACAGGAACACCGTGTTTCAGATCTCTAGTGATGCATCTTTCTTTAAGACCATCATTTATCCAGCCCATTGCTAAAGAGGAAACTTGAGGCCTCCAATTTTTTTGTTTTCCTATCCATTTTTTTAGTTTTGAACTTAACTTATCCAATCTTAAAAATAAATGTTCTGCTTCACGAATTTCTACAGTCCCGCCAGTTTGAGCAGAACGAGGAGAAATCAGCTGCGTAGGATTGATAACTTTTGTGCATTTTTCACACTGATCTCCATTGGCATCTTTATAACCACAATTAGGGCAGGTTCCAACTACATATCTATCAGGAAGGTACCTATCTTCAGCAGTAGAATAAAATATCTTCATCTTTCCAGCAGTTACAAAGCCATTTTTATTGATTGCAGTGAAAAAATCTTGCACAGTTTTATGATGCAATAGCTTAGTCGTCCTAGAAAATATGTCATATGATATGCCAAACCAATCATATATTTTTTTATGAGAATCATAGAGTTTGTCTGCGAAAACTTGGATATCAACGCCTATCTTTCCAGCAGCAATTTCAGAAGTTGAACCATTTTCATCTGTTCCACCAACAAAAACAGTATCATATCCTTTTGCACGGCAGTATCTTGCAAATATATCTGCTGGAAGATGGCATCCAACTATGTGCCCCAAATGGGGGATATTATTGATATAAGGCAATGCTGCAGTGATTAATCTTATTTGTTTTCTATTTGTTTTTTCCATGTTATTGTCCCCTAGACTATACTCCAAATCATTAGACTTCATAGTTTTTAAATGATATCACATTTTCAAATAACAGGAAGCATTACTAAAACGCAATAGTTTTTAAATCCAAAATTTTATCTATATGTATGAAAACAAAAAAATGTTTGCAATGCAAAGCCGAATTTGAAGTTAAACCTAATGCAAGGTATATAAGAAAGTATTGTTTAAAATGCAGTAAAAAGAGGCAAAAGATGTGGGATAATCAATGGAAGATTAAGTTTGAAGACTTGGACGACGAATAGCAGTGTATAAATAGCAAAAAGATTAAAGTGGAATCAATTAAAATAAATAAAAAACATTTAGTAATATTTATAATAGCAGCCCTATTAGTATCATTAACAATTTATTTAATAATGGCGAAATCAAATTCATCCACCAAGGTTTTATTAAAAACCAGCATGGGAGACATAACTATTGAACTGGATTCTAATATGCCCGTAACTGCAGGTAATTTTGCCTCTTTGGTTGAAAAAGAATTCTACAATGGCATTATATTTCATAGGGTAATAGATGGTTTCATGATTCAATCTGGCGACCCTACTGGAACAGGTACCGGCGGTCCAGGATATGAAATAGAAGACGAATTTATCAACAACAATAGAAACAATAGGGGTACAATTGCAATGGCAAATGCTGGACCGAATACTGGAGGCAGTCAATTTTTTATAAATCTTATTGACAACAGCTTTTTAGACTCAAAACATCCCGTTTTTGGAAAAGTAATAAATGGCATGGATGTTGTGGATAAAATAGGAAAAGTAAAAACAGATGCGAATGATAAACCAATTCAAGAAGTAAAAATAATTGAAGCAAGGATTATTTAAATTTTTTCCAATTTAGACCCTTTATCAGAATCAATGACTTTGTAACCTTTTTCTCTGATTCTTTCTCTTAGGGTGTCAGCTTCAGCCCATTTTTTTCTTTTTCTTAACTTTTCTCTCTCACTCATTAAATGTTCGAGCTCTTTTGATGCTATAACAATGATTTCCTGCATATTTTTAATGTCAAGACCAAATACTTCATCGAATTTTTCTAATAATTTCAATTTCTTTTTTGAATCAAAATCAAAATCATCAATCACTTTCCATAGCAATTGAACTGCCAAAGGCATATTCAAATCATCATTTATTGCTGCCAAAAACTCTGATTCGTATTCTTTTGTCATATCTTTTCCTTTATGTTCTTCATTTTTCAATTCAATCATCTTTCTTCTTAATTTTTCATATGCATTTTTAGCAGAATCCAGATTTGCAAAGCTGAAAGACAGCGGCTTTCTATAATTTGTTAACAAACATAAATATCTAAAATGCATTAGCTGATAGTTTTCCTTAATAAGATCTCTCAAGGTTATAACATTTCCAAGAGATTTTGACATTTTTTCTTTCATATTGAGAAAAGCGCCATGAATCCAATATTTTACAAATTTTTTGCCAGTTGCAGATTCACTTTGAGCTATTTCATTAGTATGGTGTGGAAAAAGCAAGTCCATTCCGCCAGAATGAATGTCTACAGTTGGCCCTAACAATTTAGTTGACATCGCACTGCATTCAATGTGCCAGCCCGGTCTTCCTTTGCCTATCTCTGTATCCCAGAAAACATTGCCATCTTCAGTAGTGTAAAATTTCCACAATGCAAAATCACTGGCATTTTCTTTGTCATATTCATCCGATTTTATTCTCTCTTTCTTTTTCTTAACTTTATCCAACTGCGCTAATCTGCCATACCCCTTTGATTTATCAATTGAAAAATAAATTCCATCACTTGCTTCATAGGCATATCCTTTCTTTTTCAGAATTTTGATAATTTCAACAACTTCTTTGATATATTCAGTCGCCCTAGGAAGTTTATCAGGCATTATAACATTTAATGATTCAAGATCCTCAAGAAATATCTTTTCATATTTATTAGTGAAATCTTTTAAAGAAAGCCCTTCTTTTTTGCTGCCTTTTATCGTTTTGTCATCGACATCAGTTATATTCATTACATGTTTTACTTTAAAATCATTAAAAAGAAGAATTCTCTTAATTAAATCATACAATATGCAGGTTCTGAAATTTCCAATATGTGCATAGTTGTAAACCGTCGGTCCGCATGTATACATTCCAACCTCTCCCTTTTTTATTGGCTTAAAAACCTCTTTTTTTCTTGTCAGAGTGTTATATAGTTTTAGCATACCTATATTAGAATTGCAAGTATTTTAAGGGTTTCTATTTACTGAGCTGTTAAGTAAAC
Source organism: Nanobdellota archaeon (assembly GCA_038044345.1). Classification (GTDB taxonomy): domain Archaea; phylum Nanobdellota; class Nanobdellia; order Pacearchaeales; family GW2011-AR1; genus VGKP01. The sequence continues at coordinate 106 of JBBTAG010000099.1, read as the reverse complement.
GTAAGGTAAAATCGAGGTTTTTAGTTTTTGACTTCAATTAAAAATGAACATATCAATACATTTATAAACAACATAATGATAAATTATAAAATTAATAAGATATTAA
>JBBTAG010000098.1:0-1719 GCA_038044345.1 Nanobdellota archaeon | reverse complement strand
GTTGAAATAGTTGAAAATTTTTCTGACATTTAATGTATATTTTAGAAAAACGTAAAGTATAAATAGTGATTAAAATAAGTTTTAGCATGTTAAGGATAAAAAATATAAGTGAGGTCATTGGAAAGAAAGTTTATACTGCGGAAGGAGACTTTTTTGGACAGATAGAAGAGGTAAATCTTTATGATAATAAGATTGATGGATGGAAGATAAGAGTGAGCAGCGGTTTTATGAGTTCCCTGGGAGGAGCAAGAGGAGTAATCATACCTCACCAATTTGTTAAGGCAATTGGTGATGTATTCGTTATTAATAAGGCCTCATTGCCTATAAGAGAGGATTCTGGAGAGATGTTGAATGTTGATGGCTCTGGGACCAGCGGTTCGGATGATGAGTTGATTTAATTTTTTGCTTATTGTTTTTATTCTTTTTTATTGATTTGTTATATGTGCTGAGATAGGATAAGGTTTAAATATATTGAATAAGAAGAATAGATATGGCTTATGAAACTATATTTTCGACTCCATTAGGACAGGTAGTTTTACTCTTCCTTCTAATGTTTACTTTGATTTTTGCTATTTTGCAGAAAACTGAAATTTTAGGGAAAGGTAAAAGGCAGATAGATGCTTTAATTTCATTGGCTATTGCTCTTCTTGTATCTGGAGTAGGTTCTGTATTAGACTTTGTTCAGCAAATAATTCCATTTTTAGCAATATCGTTGGTTGTTATACTTGTTTTCATGCTTTTGCTTGGAATGTTTTTTAAAGAGGGAACTTTTGATATCCCTGGGTGGTTGAAAGTTGCTTTTGGAATTATAATTTTTATAGCGTTGTTAATAGCTGTTTTAATATTTACAAAAGGATGGGATTATATAACTTCTTGGTTTGGGGATAATGGCAATTGGGGAAGTAATATTGTCTTGATAGTTGTTATTATTGCAGCGATGGCAATTGCGTTTTTCGGTTCTGGAAAAAAGGATAAATAATTAAAATAGTGCTTGTTTTATTGCAACGAAACATATTTAAACAAGGCAGGAATTATTAGTGCATGGTTGACATTGGCACAATTTTTTCGCAGTGGCAGAATGTAGGGGTGTTTGAATATCTTCTTCCCTTCTTATTGGTATTTGCAATAGTTTTTGGAATTTTGACGACGACTAATATTCTTGGAAGCCATAAGGGAATTCATGTAATTATTGCGATTATTGTTGGGTTGATGGCTGTAGGATATAGCACAAGTTTACAATATTCATTGGGAGAGTTTTTACAGACTTTGTTCCCCCGGTTGGGTATAGGGCTGGCGGTTTTATTGGCTTTGCTTGTACTTGTTGGTTTGTTTATTCCAGAAGATGAAAGAAGATATTGGATGTGGGGATTAGGAGCAATCGGTGTGATTATTGGGATAGTTGTTATTAGCAAGACATTTGTACAATTTTCATGGTTTTCGTTTGGATCCTCTGAGGAATATGTCGGATGGATAATTGGGGGAATTTTAATACTTGGATTAATTATTGCGGTTGCTACAAGTGGTGGCGGCAAAAGTGGCAGTAGCACTACAAAACCTAATGCAGTAATAACTCCTTGGACTGGAAAATAAAATGGCACAAGTAGATGTTTCCGGGATAGCGTATTTTTTACCAATACTTAGTTTTTTGGCAGTTTGTATTATTATTTTTGCGGTTTTGAATAAAACAGATCCTAAATTAAAATCTCTGACCGATAAAAT
>JBBTAG010000097.1:0-17871 GCA_038044345.1 Nanobdellota archaeon | reverse complement strand
ATTAAACTATCTTTGTTCATTTTAATATCAGGAAATTGCAATATTAATTTCTATATATTTTCAATTTTTATATTTTTATATTTGAGAAAAATGAAAAATGTGCTACTATAATGTTAATAAAAACATTTATTAACTAACAAAATTGGAATTATGCTTGTAGAGGTGGAAAATGTCTGAAAATATTATTGAATTGGGCGGGAAGAATTTTGATAGGCAAACAAAAAAAGGCAAGTGGGTTGTTGATTTTTGGGCAAGCTGGTGTGGTCCTTGCAAAATAATGTCTCCACAATTTGATGCTGCTGCAAAAGAATTGAAGGGCAGGGTCAATTTTGGAAAAGTTAATGTTGATGATAATTCTGAAATTGCCAATAAATTTGAAATAATGAGTATTCCAACTACTTTATTCATTCAAGATGGTGAAGTTGTACACGCATCTGTTGGAGCGATGAATAAGAGCCAAATTTTAGAAAATATAGAAAACAGCTTTAGATAATTTCTATGAATATTAATAATAAACATTTAAAAACGATTAAAAACATCTATTTTTAAGGCCTCGTAGCTCAGCCCGGTTTAGAGTACTGGACTTTTACTACAGTTTCTCTTTAGAAAAGAGAAACTCTAGGTAGGTAGAGAAACTACTATTGTAGAAGCAATCCAGGTGTCGGGGGTTCAAATCCCCTCGGGGCCATTAACCTTTTCTGGCGAAAATGAGTAGCATGATAATCTTGCTACAAATAACTACTAAATTCTTCTTCTGAAACCCTTGCTTGTTTAAGAATTCCTTTCAAGGTTCCGATCTTAAGTTCGGAATGCATTGGAATAACTGTTCCTATTTTACCAAATTGATTTTCCTTAGAGATGATAACATGGCTTCCTCTTTGTCTAATCTTTTTAAAACCGAGCTTGTTACAAATAATTTTGAGCAATTTTTCACCCGATATTTTTCTTAACTCCGGCATCGGATTCCACCTCAAAAAAAGTAATCAAAGATTTTTTCTTTGAAGTCAGAGGAAATTCCTCCAAATACAATTCTGTCGCTTCCTTTATATTAACTACCGCTTCGTCGATAGTTTTACCCTGACTCATAGTTCCAACCTCTGGACATTCGGCAACAAACATATCTTCTTCCTTATTGATAACTACTGTAAATGTTCTTGATTCCATAAATACTGGTTTGTTTCTAAGTTTAAATAAGTATCGAAAGATACTTCTATTTTATAAAAAAAGTAGGGAGCGTCGGACCATTTATATTTTGAAGGGATTTGAAGATAAATAATCTACCCCTCCCTTTTTAGACCTATTTTACACATAGAAATTCAAGGGATAATAAACTCTAGATTTTTTAGAAAAGGTTAAAAACAATAGATTTCTAAGGATTATATGGGCTGGAGAGATTTAGATTTTGGTAAGAAAATACTTATTTTTGGCATATCTTTAAGTATCGCTCCCTTAATAATTCTAATATCATACGTCTTATATCTTTTTTTCTTTGCTGATAGTTCAGGTTTTGGTATAAATTTAGCCCCTCTCGAAGGAATAGTGTTATTAATTATTGGTGGCCCTCTAATATTATTTTTCACAATCGTATGCATAATCGGAACGATATTTGCAAAAATAAATTATGTAAAAAATGGTAATAAAAGTAAATCAATTAAAATTTTAATAATATTTTTCGTTTCTGCAATTTTAATAATATTTTTTGTAATAAAAATTATTTATATTAATTATGGCGAAACAAATTACGAAAGGTATGACCAACTTTCAAAATGCGATAATTCGATTAATAAAACTACTGCACCAAAATCTTTTTCACTATCTACTTGCTATAGGGTTGTTGCTATAAAAACAAACAATTATTCTATTTGTGCTATGATAAACGATTCTTTTGATAACACTGCTTGTTATTTACAATTTTCCATAGAGAATAAAAATAGCTCATTTTGTAAATTTATAAATGATTTGAGTAGAAGAGATAGTTGTTATAGGTATAATGGGGATTGTGATAATATAATTAACGACGCTATTCTATACAATTGTTACGAGTCGAAAAGAGAATGTGTCAATATAAACAATTCGGATGCAAGAGATGATTGTTTTATTATACTAATGTATGATTCAGAAGATTCTCAGATTTGCAATAGCATAGTCTCTGAATCAAAAAGGGATAAATGTGTTATGACTATCGCTTCTAAAATATTAAATATCGGGGAATGTGAGGTAATAAAATCTAATAGTTCTAGAATTAATTGTTATGATTTAGTTTATTATGGGCTTGCAATAGAAAATCAAAACAAAATTGTTTGTGAAAAAATTCAAGACGATATAAGGAAGTCTTGGTGTTATAGCAGAATAACGGAATAAATTAATTCCAAATAACCTTAGTTTATTTACCTCAGGAGAAATACCCATTATGCACTTTATTTCAATAATATTTATATACTTCCTATGCCTCGTAAAAATGTGATTTTAATGGTGAAGAACCAGAATAATAGCTGAGAAAGAGCTGTTGCTTTACGATTTTTATAAGTAGAAAGGTTTAAAAGGTCAGTTTTGTAATTTTTTTCAAGACCTTATTTATTATTCATTAAAAGAAAAATTTTAAGGGTGTAAATATCGAAAATTTCATATTCCATGCACGCATTACAACCAAAACATACTGAGTTGAAAGCCAATGAGGTTAAAGATTTATTATCAAAATATAATATTTCTTTGGCACAATTACCTAAAATAAAATATGATGATCCTGCTTTGCCTCAGGGATTTATTATTGGGAGCGTTGTAAAAATAGAAAGAAAGGAGGATGATAAGGTGATTGTTTATTATCGAGTCGTAGCTTAATGGAAAAAAGAAAAAGAAATATCTTAATTGAAAAGTATCTTGAGCAGCATTCGCTTGTTGAGTCTAATTTGCTTTCATTCAATGATTTTATACAAAATAAAATACAGCAGATTGCAAATGAAATTAATGAAACAATAAATAATGAAGAAGTTGAGATTAAGCTTGGAAAAATAAGAGTTGAAAAGCCGAATATAATTGAATCTGACGGAAGCAGTTCTTTGGTGACGCCGACTATTGCAAGTTTAAGAAATTTAACTTATTCTGCACCAGTTTATGTTGAACTGACGATAAATTATGGCGGACAAAGCGACAGTTCAGAGGTTGAGGTTGGGAGAATTCCAGTAATGGTCAGAAGTTCCGTTTGCAACACGTATGGAATGAATAGAGATCAATTAAAAGAAAATTATATGGATCAGCTTAATCCTGGCGGATATTTCATAGTCAATGGAAATGAGAGAGTAATGGTTATGTCTGAGGATTTAGCTGCGAACCAGCCATTTATTGAAGAAGGCAGACTTGGACTTACGTTAAGATTGTTTTCACAAAGAGGTTCCTATAGAATTCCAACAACTATTTCTGAAACAAATGAAGGTATTCTGGATGTTACATTTAGCCGATTAAAAAATATTCCCGCGATTGTTATGCTTAAAGCTTTGGGTCTAACAAAAGAGGTGGAAATTGCACGATATATTAACCATGAGAGTGATTGCTTGATAGTTAACTTGTATGAATTTGCAAAAATACAGAATACTGAAGACGCAATGGTTTATATTGCAGAAAAGTCTGGAATTCAGGGAACTAAAAAAGAAATAGTTGATAGAGTTAAACAGAGGGTTGATTCATTTTTCTTGCCGCATATAGGTCTTGATAAAGCAGCAAGAGCCGAAAAGGCTCAGACATTAAGCAAATTAATAGGGATGTTTTTGAAAGCAAGGGAAAATGATAAGATAAGAACTGATAAAGATCATTATGCAAACAAGAGAGTAAAGCTTTCTGGAGATTTGATGGCTGACTTATTCAGAGTTAATTTAGGCATTCTGGTAAGAGATATTCAGTATTCTTTACAAAAAGTGGCTAAGAGAAAGAAATTTTATTCTATAAAAAGTATTGCTAAGTCTACATTATTTACGCAAAGAGTTGAATCTGCTATAGCCACTGGAAGTTGGATTGGTGAAAGATCTGGGGTGACGCAAAATATGAAGAAGACAAACTATCTTGAGATGTTGTCACAATTACAAAGGGTTTCATCGATGTTACCAGGAGAACAAGAAAATTTCATGGCAAGAACATTACATCCAACACATTATGGAAGATTTTGCCCTACTGAAACACCAGAAGGAACTGAAATTGGATTAAGAAAAAATCTTGCCATTTTGAGTAAAATTTCTACAGCAATTCAATTTGATGAATCTGCTGTTTTAAAGAGTTTGAATGAAATTGGATTAAACAAGAATGATGGAAAAGATGTATTTTTCAACGGAAGATTTATTGGGATGGTTCAAAATCCTGTTGACTTTGCAGACAAAGCAAGAAAAGCAAGAAGAGCTGGCAGGTTACCTATGGGAATGAGTATAAGACATGACAGAGAACTTGATCATATCATGATGTCAAGTGAAGTTGGAAGAGTTCTTAGACCAATTGTAATCGCTGAATCTGGTGTGAGCAAATTGAAAGATGAACATTTTGTTTTGCTTGAAAATAATAAGATAAAATGGGCTGATTTGATTGACGATGGAATAATAGAGTATATTGACGCTGCTGAAGAGGACAATGCATTGGTTGCACTTGATGAAAAAGATTTGACTCCCGAACATACACATTTGGAAGTTCATCCAATTGACTTGTTTGGATTAATAACAAGTCTGGTTCCGTTTGCAAATTATGGTTCTGCTGCAAAACTTAACAAAGGAAGCAAAACATTAACACAAAGTCTAGGAGTTTATGCAACAAATTATCTTGTCAGACTTGATACCGATGTTTCGATATTGCATTATCCTCAAAGACCATTGGTAAGAAGTTTTGTATATGATACATTAGAAGTATATCCTTCCGGACAAAATATTGTTGTGGCAATTATTCCTTTTGAAGGATACAATATGGAAGATGCTGTTGTCTTGAATAAATCAAGCATTGAGAGAGGCATGGGAAGAAGCACTTATTTCAGACCATATTCTGTGACTGAATTGCAATATGCTGGCGGTCTTGCGGACGAGATTGTCATTCCTGAAAAAGATGTTTCTGGATATAGAACTGAAAGAGCATACAGATTCTTGGAGGATGATGGAATTGCTTATCCGGAGGCGGACATGAGCGAGGGAGAAGTGCTTATCGGTAAAGTCACTCCTCCCAAATTCTTAAGTGAGGCGAGAGATTTGAGTATTCAAGCTAAAAAGGAAGCCAGCGTTGCTATAAGACAGGAAGAAAGGGGAACGATAGACGCTGTTTTTATCAGTGTTGACCAAGAAGGAAATAAAATAGCCCAGGTAAGGACTCGTGATTCGAGATTGCCTGAACCAGGTGACAAATTTTCCACGCCTCACGGACAAAAGGGAGTTGTTGGGCTAATTGCCTCTTCAGAAGATATTCCATTTACAGCAAGTGGAATCAGACCAGATTTAATGTTTAATCCGCAGGGTATTCCAGGCAGAATGACTGTTGGATATTTAATAGAATTACTTGCTGGAAAAACGGGTGCTATAAGCGGGAAGATTATTGATGGAACATCATTTACAGGGCAAAGCGTTGAAGAACTTGAAGCTCAGTTGAAAGGGCTTGGATTTGCATATGATGGAAAAGAATCAATGTATAATGGAATTACTGGAAAGAAATTTGATGCCAAAATTTACATTGGAAATATGTATTATTTGAAACTTAGATACATGGTAAAGAACAAGATACATGCCAGGGCATCAGGAAAAGTTACTTTGTTGACAAGGCAGCCTATTGAAGGAAGATCAAGGGGGGGAGCATTGAGGTTGGGAGAAATGGAGCAACAGGCACTTGCAGGACATGGAGCAGCACTGCTTTTGAAAGAAAGATACGATTCTGACAAAACAGTAATACAAATTTGCAAAGAGTGCGGCAATATGACTTATGAAGATGTTATTAGAAACAAGATTGAGTGCCAGATGTGTGGCGGAAATGAATCTGAGCCTATTGAAATATCATATGCCTTCAAGCTTTTAGTCGATGAATTGCTTGGACTTGGAGTGCAAACATTATTTGAATTAAAAAACAAATACGAACAATAAAATGAATAAGATTATAATAATTAATATGGAAGATGAAATTAATCAAGCTGGTGCCTATGCTAAGAAACATGTGAAAGAGAATGAAAGGCATATTAGAAACGAATATGGAGATATTATCTTAGCTATTCAAGAGAATAAAGGTATTGTTGGATTTGATGAAGATCTGGAAAAACTAGTGAAAGCGACATCTACGGTTGATAAAGTTGGAGCAATTGTTTATGGCAGAGTAGATGACTTTTTGCAAGATAGAAGATTATGGGGGAGAATATTAAAATGAACGAATTATATTTCAGAAAACAGGTTAGGGCATTGAAGTTTAGCTTAGTTAGCCCTGAAAAGATAAAGAAGTTTAGTGCTGCTAAAATTGTAACTCCGGAACTGTATGATATTGACGGTTTCCCAGTTGATGGTGGCTTGATGGATCTTAGACTTGGAGCTATTGATCCTGGAGTGAGATGCAGAACGTGCGGAAAAAGGGTTAAAGAGTGTCCGGGACATCCTGGAAGTATTGAATTGGCAAGGCCAGTATTCCATATAAAGTATATTCCTTTAATAGAGTTATGTTTACGAAGTTTCTGCCCAAAATGTGGAAGGCTTAATTTAAGTGATGAGAAAGAAAAAGAGATAAGTCCAAACATGAGAGCTAAAAAGGCAAGAGATGCTAAAAAATGTCCGCATTGTTCTGAAGTGATAGAAAGAGTTAAGCTGGAAAAGCCCAGCACATTCTTCATCGGAAAAAAAAGGCTTAATTCTATAGATATCAGAGAAAGATTAATCAATATTAAGGATGAAGAATTGAAAAAGATTGGAATAAATTCCAAAACTTGCAGACCTGAATGGGCAGTCCTTTCCTTATTGTTGGTTCCATCTGTGACTGTAAGACCCTCTATCACTCTCGATAGCGGAGAGAGAAGTGAAGACGATTTGACGCATAAACTTTCTGATATAATAAGATCCAACCAAAGACTTTGGGAAAACTTGAATGCTGGAGCACCAGAAGTTATTATTGAAGACCTTTGGGATTTGTTGCAATATCATGTAACAACGTTCTTTGATAATAATGTTACAAGAATACCTCCAGCTAGGCACAGATCTGGGCAGCCGTTGAAAACAATAACTGAAAGAATTAAAGGAAAAGAAGGAAGGATAAGACAGAATCTTGCAGGAAAGAGAGTAAATTATTCTTCTAGAACAGTCATATCTCCGGATCCATACATTGCAATCAATGAGGTTGGGGTTCCTTTTGAGATAGCCAGAGTGATAACTGTTGCAGAGACAGTAACTACTTTGAATATTGAATATCTGAAAGACTTGGTTAGAAGTGGAGATAAATATCCTGGAGCAAATTATATTATAAGGCCTGATGGAAAAAGAAAAAGAATAACGGAAGAACTGAAAGAGGAAATTTGCAATGAATTAATTCCTGGATATAAGATTGAAAGGCATTTAAGAGATGGAGATATAGTTCTGTTCAATAGGCATCCTTCCCTGCATAAGCAAAGTTTAATGGCACATTATGTGAGAGTATTGCCAAACAGAACATTTAGATTGCATCCTGCTGCAGCGTTCCCATATAATGCAGACTTTGACGGAGATGAAATGAATGTACATAGTCCGCAGACTGAAGAAGCTAGAGCTGAAGCAAAAATATTATTGGATGTCAATAATAATGCTATATCTTCTAAGAATAATGTTAACTTAATCGGAACAATTGCTGATTCAATCACTGGGGCGTATCTTCTAGGAAAGGCAACTGTGGATAAAAAAGAGGCGGATCAACTTTTGTTTTCAGCTAATGTTAGAAATAACATAAAGACAAAAGAAATTGATGGAAGAGATGTATTCGCGCAGACTCTGCCTAAGGGATCAAGCATAAAGATGCCTGCAGAGATAATAGGAAGTAACTCTTTTGGAGCAGAAGAGGGAGTGATGGTTAAGGCAGTGGATAAAGAGTTTGGAAGAAAGGTGGCTATTGAAACAGTTAATAGGGCTTTTATGTTAGGGGCAGTCTATCTATCAAGAAAAGGATATACTCTTTCTGTACAGGATTTGAATGTATCTGATAAAGTGAAAAAAATGACTGATGAAATAATTACAAATGCTGAAAAAAGAACACGGGAAATAATCAAGGAATACGCATCCGGCGAAGCAGCCCATCTCCCTGGAAAAACTCTTGAAGAAACTAGAGAAATAAAAATTACGCAAATACTTAATGAGGTCAGAACGGATATGGGTAAAATAGTGCAGCAACACTTCCCTGCTGAAGCAAATGTCAGCAAAATGATTAATGCCAAAGCTGCCGGAAGCATGCTTAACATAACGCAAATCGCTTGTTCTGTTGGGCAACAGTCCATGTGGGGCAAAAGAATCGGATTTGGATATAAGGACAGAACATTATCATTCTTCAGAAGAGGAGATATGGGACCGGCCGCACATGGGTTTATCAAATCTTCATTCTTTGAAGGACTAAAACCGAGTGAATTCTTCTTTGGGGCAATGACTGGGAGAGATGCACTTATGGACACGGCACTTAGAACTCCCAAATCTGGATACTTATATAGAAGGTTAGTTTCAGCGCTCCAGGACCTAAAAGTTGAATATGATGAAACAGTAAGAGATGCATCTGAAAATATCGTACAATTTATGTATGGCGATGACGGAAGAGATGTTGCAAAGCTGCATTTGAAGGACAATAAAATAGCGGCCGGAGAGGCAGTTGGGGTCATCACTGCACAGAGCTTTGGAGAATCTTCAACTCAGATGGTCCTTAATGTATTTCACAGTGCTGGAGTCGCGCAAATGCAGATTACACAAGGACTTCCAAGATTAATTGAAATTTTAGATGCAAGAAAAATGCCTTCAACTCCATTAATGGAAATATATCTTGATAAAGAGCACAACAATGAAAAGGATGCTAAAGTTGTGGCTGAGAAAATAAAAGAAGTTAAATTAAAAGAGATAATATCTGAAATAAGAATTGATTTTTCTAATAAGAAGATTGAAATTACTCTTGACCAAAAAGGATTGAAGAGCGTTCATGTTGGGGCGGAAAAAATAGTAGAAAGGTTGCATGAAAAAGGCTTCAAAGTGAAATCAAATGATTTAAAAGTGGGATTAAATGTTTCTGATTTAGATTTCAAGCAAATATATAAATTGAAAGAAAAATTAAAAGAAACAATAATTTCTGGTGTGAAAAGTGTTGAACAAGTTGTTGTGTCAAACAGAGGAAAAGACTTTATTATTCTTACATCTGGTTCTAATTTGAAAGATGTTATGGAAGTTAAAGGCATTGACAAAACAAAGACAAGGTCTAACGACATTCGAGATGTTGCAAGCGTTTTGGGAATTGAGGCTGCCAGACAGACAATTATAAATGAGATTAAGGCCGTTTTGGAGCAGCAAGGACTTGATATCAATGAAAGGCATTTGAAACTTATTGCTGATGCAATGACTTCATCTGGAATAATAAAAGGAGTGACGAGAATGGGAATAATTTCAGATAAGGCATCCGTTCTTGCAAGGGCTACATTTGAAACTCCTGACAAACAGTTCGTCAATGCCACTATCCAGGGCGCAAGAGATGAACTTAGCTCGGTAATTGAAAATATATTGCTAAATCAACCAATACCTGTAGGAACTGGTCTTCCGGGTTTACTTGTTAAGATAACTGGACCATTGGTTGACAAGAAGTTAAAAAAGAAGAGCGAGCAATAAAAATGACGGTTATAGATTTGCAAACAATCAGATATATTAATTTGTTAGATAATGCATCTAATGTTAAAACTAGAAAATGCTTTATTTATAACAATATAATATTTTTTGCAGTCCCAAGGCATCTGATTTCACAGGCAATTGGACCGAATGCAATAAACATCAAAAGAATACAGGAAAAGTTGGGCAAAAAGATAAAAATTATCTCTGAAGCGTCTGGTATTACTGATGCACAAAAATTTATTGAAAGCATAATTGCTCCTGTTCAGTTTAAATCTCTTGAAATATCCAATGGAGTTATTACTATTAATGCTGGAAGTCAGAGCAAAGCTGCACTTATAGGCAGAAATAGGAGAAGAGAGGCAGAAATGCAGCAAATTATTAAGGACACTTTCGGTTTAGAATTGAAGATAATCTGATTATTTTTAATATAAATTTCTGAATAAAGGACGAAGGATTTAAAAAGCAACTTTTCTAAAGAAATTTACTAAACAAAGCATTAACAATGATAAAATGGGATTAATGAGCGCTAGAAAAATGAAGAAGACTGACCGCAAATTTAGATGGCATCAGAAAGCTTACAAGCAAAGAATTCTAAGATTAAGGGTAAAGGCAGATCCTCTTGAAGGAGCTAATCAAGCCAAAGGAATTGTTATATCTAAATTTCAAAAAGAAGCTAGACAGCCTAACTCTGCAATGAGAAAGTGCTGCAAAGTTCAGTTGATTAAAAATAGCATCTCTGTTGGAGCATTTATTCCAGGAAATTTAGCACAAAAATTTATTGATGAACATGATGAAGTCATAATTGAAAGAATCGGCGGTCGTTCTGGCAGACAGAAGGGAGATATTCCAGGCATAAGATTCAAAGTAATTAAAGTAAATGACCAACCATTGCATTTGCTATGGAAAGGCGTGATAGAGAAGGGTAGAAGATAAAATGGTATTAATGAAATTAAGTAGAGTTGAAGAAAGAGCTATGAGTGCTGTAAGTATATCAAATGCGCGTATTGATTTATTGCATAATTATAGATTTTCTTTGAGTTCTGAATTTGATCCTGCCATGAAACAATTACGAGCTCGCGGATTAATAAGACCTTGCAGAGTAGAGGATAATAGACAATTTTATGGTTTGACTAAAGATGGAATAAAATACTTGGAGAGTACAAAACAATGGCAGAACAAATAGTTTTTAAGGTTTTTGATAAGTACGATGTTTCTGCAATAACTATTAAAGATCCTGCACTTAGACCATTTATCAATCTCAGTCAAAGATTAATTCTTAAATCTCAGGGAAGAAGGAAAGATAAATTGGCAATGACTCGTGTCAATGTAATTGAAAGACTTGCGAACAGGTTGCAAGTACCTGGACATTCTGGAAAAAAACATAGGATAATCACCAGCTGGAGCTCTGGAAAATATAGCAGAAATATGAAAACAATACTGCAGGTTTTGGACATTGTTGAAAAAAAGACAGGAAAGAATCCTGTTCAAGTTTTAATTGAAGCCATTGAAAATGGTTCGCCAAGAGATGAAATCACAGTCATTGAATCTGCTGGTGCAAGATATCCTCAAGCTGTTGATTGCAGTCCAATGAGAAGAGTCAATTTAGCAATCAGATGGATGGTTCAGGGCTCTTATCAAAGATGTTTTGGAAAGAAAACAAAAATGGCAGAATCTCTTGCAAATGAAATAATCAACGCTGCCAAAGGAACTATGGATTCTTATGCCTGCAGTAAGAGAAATGAATCTGAAAAGCAAGCGGATTCTGCAAGATAAAGAATTAAATCAAATACACTGTCAGACGGTGATTTTTACTTTTTAATCTTCAAAAGAATGTCAAATATTGCAATAAGAACCCCTACTCCAATAAGAGTATATCCAAGCAAGTCTCCATCTCCAAAAATAATTCCTGCTAAAATAAATGCAAAAGCGGCCCCTGCTAATGGTGTAATTCTTTTCTTCTTCTTATTCTTTTTTATAAGAAAGAGAAGAACGGCAATTATTAATAAAGCAACGATTGAAATTGAGATGTATATTTGTGATGCTTCCATTGTCATGTCCTATGGAAAATTTCATATAATGCCCATGCAAGAAATCCCGCTCCAGGACTGCTTTTCTTAACTCCAGCCCCTTTTTCTCCTGCCATGATTAATATTAAGAAATATATTATATAAATGTTTCGTCAAAAATATGCCTCCTTACTTAATATAACCATTCTATATTATTTTCTAGATCTTCAGTTAAATCCCAAATGCCCCTTCTAAGCGCAGGAAAACATTCTTCTTCTTTTTTGATTCTTCTGCCCCATTTAGCTAGTACACTAAAGGCATAAAAGGCCACCCCTTCTTCAGACTTTCCATGCAAATTAGCAAGAGCCTGCCCAGCCGGTCTTTCGGGAGTTCCTTTATCAGATATGCTAATCCATTTTCTATCTCTTGATTTTATTTCAAGTGAGGCTATTCCTTTATTATTGGGAGAATCAGCAATTAAATTATTTTTTAAATCAATACCAAAATAAACTTTCTTCACCTTCATGATAGCATCTTGTAAAAAAAAGGATTTAAATCTCTCGTAATTGGGGATAGATCTCCATCCGTCTTCATCAATAGTTTTTATTCTCAGTGTGAATCTCTTTTTTTCAACAGAAAAAAGAAGTAATTGTCTATTTTCCCAATCTTCTAATTCATCAAAAGTAGGAAAATACATATCCGAAGATACTTTTGAACTAAAGGGACCAGGAAGCCATTGACGTTCACCACATCTCTTGAATTCTAAACTCCATGTTCTCGGATTAGATATCTCATAATCACCAAACTTTCTCCTTATCGTTTTTTCTGCGTCCACATCATCGTTGGCAGCAAAATAAATATAATCGTACCTAAATCTTAACTTTTCTGGATTTAAAAATTCAAACCTTTTCATCCATTTCTTGAAAGAACTTCTTTGAATAATTCTTGCTGCATATTTAGCCATAAGATTGGCATCTTATCTCATATTAAAAAGATTATTGTTATCAAAAAACTTCTCAAATAACTAAATAATTAAAAAAGAGAATGTTATTTTTCCTATTAAAATACAAAAAAGTTTAACAAAGCAATGATTTGTTACCGCAAACATTTAAAAACCTATTTTTGTATGGAAAAATATTCTCAATTGATTATTATTGAGGTAATATAGATATGGTAGAAAAACAAGATTTAGAAAATCTTGACAAAGTCAAGATTTTTATCAGAAGATAAAAATGGCAGAAAAAGAATCAAATTTAAGAAAAATTGAAAGATTGACGAACACGCAGGAAAACATAAGAAATGTAGCGACTAGCGCGCACATTCACCATGGAAAATGTATTAGCGGCAATTCTAGAGTAATGCTTTCAGATGGAAGCATTAAAACAGCTAGAGAGATATTTGAAGAAGTTTCAAAAGACGGAAAAGTTAAGGAGGAGAATGAAGATCACACAGTATTTATCCCTTCAAAGAAAATTGAAGTCTTTTCATTGAATAAAGAAAATGAAAAAATTGAAAAGAAAGAAATTCAATACGCCTGGAGACTAAATGGGGGAAATACCATAAAAATAGGGTTAAGAAATGGTTTTGAAATAAATACAACTCCAGAACATAAATATTTGGTTTATAGAGATGGAATGGTTTATGTACAAGCGAAAGATATAAAACTTGGAGAGCGAGTTATTTGTGCAAGAAAATTAGATATAGATAGCAACATTAATATCAAAAAGGAAATCTTAATTAGTTTGTCAAAAGAGAATTTTTACGTTAAATTAGATGATGCTTATTCAAATGAATTAAATAAAAAAATATTGAATTACGGTATTAAAAATTTCACTTTAACGATAAAACCAAAATCATTTTATCACGGAATATGGCAAAACCGTTATAATTTAAAAGATTTAATTGAAGTTTGCGCTAAGTTTGGTATTTCAATTGATGAGATTTATAACAAAATTAGTTTAATCTTCTATAGAACAGGTAAACAAAGAGGGCAAAGTGCATCTCCTATGAGATTGCCTAAAGATGAAAAGGAATTTGGTGAGTTATTTTATCTCGCTGGTTTATTTATTGGTGATGGCTCGGGAAGAAAATTTATAGCTGGAAAGGAACAACTAGCTAAAAATGTAGTTAATATATGTTCAAATCTTGGAATAAAAACAAGAAGAGTCGAAAGAAAAGATAAAACTCCTGAAATTCATACTGATAATTTAAGTTTTGTGATGTTATTGAATAGTTTGTTTGATTATCCATTAAGACAAAAGTCTCATAATATAAAAATATCAGAATTTGTCTGGAAAAGCAACAACGAACTAGTCTCTCAATTACTTAAAGGATACTTTGATACTGATGGTTGTGTTGAAAAATCCAGAAGAGCCATAACAATAACTTCTGCAAGTGACAGAATGATTGAAGATTTGCATTTACTATTGCCGAGATTTGGAATAATTGGTATTAAGGAGAAAGATAGCACTATTTCTGTCTCTGGGTTGTCAGCTATTAGGTTTGAAAAAGAAATAGGCTTTGGTTTAGATGAAAAGTCTGCTAAACTTAATATTCTTGTTAGCAAAGTAGCTGGCAGTACAGTTTGTGACACAATCAGAGTTGGAAATCAGACAATGTTAATAAATAAAAAAATTAAGGACTATGAAAATCATGAGTTAGCTTATATTGAAGTGAATAAAATAGAATCCGGTTATGAAGATGTTGTATATGACTTTACTATCCCAGAAAACCATAATTTTGTATCTGAAGGAATGATAATTCACAACACTGCTTTCACAGATAATCTTCTTGCAGCTGCTGGAATGATGGCTGAAAAAAATGCAGGCGACTTAGAAGAAGGCATGACAACCTGGCAGCATAAAGATGAGCAGGAAAGATTGATGACAGTTGACGCTGCAAATGTTTCTATGGGACACGAATATTTGGGAAAAGAGTATCTTATCAATTTAATTGACACTCCTGGACATGTAGACTTTGGAGGAAATGTAACAAGAGCAATGAGAGCAATTGATGGCACATTCGTTCTTGTCTGTGCTGTTGAAGGAATAATGCCTCAAACTGAAACTGTCTTGAAACAGGCTCTGCGTGAGAGGGTAAAGCCTGTTCTTTTCATAAATAAAGTTGACAGATTGATTAGGGAATTGAAATTGACTCCTGAACAGATGCAGGAACGTTTTGCAAAAATTATTCAAGAATTTAACAGACATGTTATGGCTATTGCTGAACCTGAATATAAAGAAAAATGGCAAGTGAATGTTGCCGATGGAAGCGTTGCCTTTGGAAGTGCAAGAGAAAACTGGGCTTTGTCTGTGCCTTTTATGAAAAAAAAGAAAATTACTTTTAAGGATATTTACAAAGTATATAATGAGATGAATGAAGAAGAGAAGAATAAGTGGGTTTGGGAGAAGGCTCCATTGTTTGAAGTTGTTCTTGACATGGCAGTTAAACATTTGCCTAATCCGTTGGAGGCTCAGAGATATAGAATTCCTAAGATATGGAGGGGAGACATTGAGAGCAAATTTGGAAAGGATTTATTGTCATGCAATAAGAATGGAGAGGTTGCATTTGTAATTACAAGAATAGTGATTGACCCAAGGTCTGGAAAGGAAATTTCTGCAGGAAGATTGTATTCTGGAACATTAGTGAATGGAAGCGAAGTTTATTCCAATACCAATAAAAAAAGATACAGAATTCAGCAAGTTTTGGTTTATAATGGCATTAAGCCAGAACAGCTTGACTCTGTTTCGGCAGGAAATGTGCTTGCAATAGCGGGATTAAATTCTGATGTTGGAGATACTATTACATTGAATGAACAGACTCCATTTGAAGAGATTAAACATATATTTCAGCCAGTTATCACTAAAAGCATTGAAGTTGTCAGGTCTTCTGATTTGCCTAAACTTATTGAAATATTAAGAAAAGTTGGAAAGGAAGACCCAAGTATTAAGATTGAAATTAATGAGGAAACTGGAGAAAATTTGATTTCTGGGATGGGTGAACTGCATTTAGAGATTATTGAGGGAAGGATTAAAAGTGAAAAAGGACTTGAAGTTAAAACTGGAGAGCCTATTGTTGTTTATAGAGAAACATTGACAAAAGCATCTGGAGAAATTGAGGTAAGAACTCCAAATGGGCATAACATATTCTTTGTTGAAATGGAGCCTTTGGAAGATTCTGTTTACAATGCAATTGAAAGAGGGGAAATTCCAGAAATGAGACTGAAGAAGAAAGCAGAAGATGTATGGAAAAAATTATCCCAATGCGGCATTTCAAATGATGAAGCCAGGCAATATCAGGAAATTTACAAGGGAAATGTGTTTCAAGACAGAACTCGCGGCATAGTATTATTGCCTGAAGTTATAGAATCAATAATTGATGGTTGGAGACTTGTTATTGACGGCGGTCCATTAGCAAAAGAACCTGTAATGAAAACAAAGCTTATATTGCATGATGCCAAACTGCACGTTGACCATATGCATAGAGGGCCTGCACAGATATATCCTGCAGTCAGACTTGGTATGCACGAATCAATGAAAAAAGGAGGAGCGGCAATTTTAGAACCTATCCAGACTCATTTGGTAGAGTGTCCAGTTGATTTCATGGGAACAGTAACTGCTCTTATTGGAAGCAAACGTGGTGTGCTGATAGATGTCAATCAAGAAGGAAATGACACATTCATCAAAGCAAAAATTCCGGTTAGCAGCATGATAGGATGGAGCAATGATTTGCGTTCTGCTACGGAGGGCAGAGGAGTTTCGAGTTTAATGGATCAGGAATTCCAAAAGATGCCGATAGAATTGCAAAATGATGTTGTTAGAAAAATCAGAACGAGAAAGGGTTTGGCTGAACATCAGTAAATTTATTTACATAATTATTAAATAGTCCTCTTTTTAGCTGCTTTTATGAATTATTTATATCAACAAGGATATATTCCCTTGAGCAAGAGCTGGATAATAAGAATGGGTTTTTTAGATACTGTTAATGGTTATGATGACGGTGCTAAATTTTTAAAAAATCAAGAAAATTTAGGTGAAGACTTGGAAGCAATGTTGAGAGTTTCTAGATCGTGGCTCGCAGGAGAAAGAGTATTAGATGTTGGAGAATCTGGAACAGTTTATAGATTTTTTAGATTCTATACTTGGAAAAATGAAATTCCTGCTGATTTTGAAATGAGAAAAACATTGAAAGATAGACCGATTAACAATGATTCGTCAATTGTTAATTTGCCTCTTGCACAACTAAGAAGATCCAACTTGGATAATGGAACTACTCAATGGCAAAGCGCAGCAATCCTTGCTGGCAATACTGAAAAATTGGATAATCCCGAACCTGAAGTTGCTTTAACCTATAAAGCAATAAAACATTGGAAAGAAAAAAGAGCAAATGGTCAAAGATGGGATCCTAGACCTGATCCAGTTATACTTGGTCAAGCGCAAACATTTTTAAGATTATTAAATAAGACGAGTGTAGAATATATCCCACCAATTTCCGAGGGATATTGCTTTGCTAGAGCTTTTGGTTATATGACTAAAGCTGAAGGAGAAAGCAAATGGCCAAAACTAAGAGGACATGAAAGTGATCGACTTGCTGAAATGGAAACACAATTAAAAAATTATGAAACTGGAAAGGAGATAAGTTCAAAAGACCATCGAGTGGTTCAGGCACTTGCAATGAAGGCAAAAATTGATGGTAAAGAGGTTGTTTTTTCTAATCCAAATTGTGTTAAAAAAACTTGGGTGAGGTTTTGGGATTTTTTGAAAGATTCTGAAAAATTATTAAAAACTAATGAATTTTTTATTGATTAAATTAGTAATTAACATTTAATCAGATTTAAAAACACAATATTTCTAAGTTAATCATGGCTGTACCATCATCAAGACATAGAGCTGGTAAAATTGAAATTGACAATAAGGAACGAGAAGCTAAGAAAAAACTTGCTGAAGTTAAAAAAAATGAAATAACTCCCGAAGAACACGAAGAAAGACTGCAGGCGCTTAAGGATGCTGGAATTCTTGGATAAAAAGCGATAATTTTGAATATTACCCGAATTTTATTTTATC
>JBBTAG010000096.1:0-4577 GCA_038044345.1 Nanobdellota archaeon | reverse complement strand
GCTACTACTATTTTTCGGTTAGGCATTTAAAAGGAAAATTCAGCAAGTCCAGTTATAATATAAATCTTTAAATACTTCAAAAATTGCTAAAATTGATGGACAATCAAACTGAAAGAGAAATGCAAGAAGCAAAAAAACGTGACGATGGTTTACTGGGAATAGTTTTATTAATCAATACTAACGGATCTTTAGAATTAAGTAATATACATCCAGCTCATCATGCAAGATTGAAAAGATACGATGAAGCAGGAATTTCATATCAACTTAGAAGAAATAAATCTATGATGGCGACAGAACCTTTAGCTGTTGGGTTATATTTAACTTAAAATTACCAAACAATCCATTGGTTTATTTACTATACAATTAATTTTATTAAGCCTGATTTTTTAACAGAAAGATGCAAGAGTTTATTTTAGCGTTGATATTGGCTGTTGTGCAGGGATTGACTGAATGGCTTCCAGTTTCGAGTTCTGGGCATCTTGTTCTTTTTCAGAGTATTCTTAATTATCATCCAGGACTTGCTTTTGATGTTGCCCTTCATTTTGGTACTCTTATGGCTGTTTTTGTATATTTCGGAAAAGATATTGTTGATATAATTGAAGCTTTACTTAGGGGGGAATGGAAGAGCGAGAATGGAAAATTAGGTATTTTAGTTGTTATTGCAACAATTCCTGCGGCAATTGTTGGTTATTTACTAAATAAGATGTTTGAATCTGCTTTTAATAGTTTGATGATTGTTGCTTTTGGGTTTGGAATTACTGGATTGACATTGCTAATTGCTAGTATTGATTTTAAAAAGAATTTGAAGAAAATGCCAGGCTATATAGATTCTTTATTAATTGGTTTTGTACAGGTTGTTTCTATTCTTCCAGGAGTTTCTAGGTCTGGAAGCACTATTTCTGCCGGTCTTTTTCTTGGGTTAAATGAGAAATCTGCTATGAAGTTCTCATTTTTAATGTCAATTCCAGTGATATTTGGGGCTGGAATTCTTGAGATTGGAAATAATAGATTGAATAGTGAATTAATATGGGCTACGTTACTTGCTTTTGTTATTGGGCTTGCAACAATCCACTTTTTGCTTAAGTTTATTGCAAGGTCAAAGAAGAATCTGAGATGGTTTGCAGGATATGTTTTGCTTCTTGCTCTTGGCATAGGAATTTATCTGATGATTCGGTGATTCTAGAGAGAAGTTCGGGGCAAATAACATAGTTATAACAATCCCCTATTTTTTTAATCTTCCCTCATAGGCAATTCCACCAACAACAGATAAGTGTTTAATAAAACTTATAGTGCCACCACAACTTTCGGTAACAACTAGTGCCACTTTTCTTGCTGGTCTGGAGGTTTCTAGATTTGGAACAGGTAAATTATCTTGTTTCAATATCTGGTATCCAAACTCATTGTCTAGTTCAAGAGTGTGTAGGTTATATCTAGTGTCGGGTATTCTTGAAGAGTGAAATCTACCATCCGAAAAACTTGGAAGTATATCTGACGGAGACACCTCTTTTCCCACTAAGTTCACTAAATGAGCAAGATAAGGTGCAACGTGTTTGTTTATTTGATCCATTGCGAGTTGTCCCTTTTGTACTCTGCTGTATGTTCCGATTTCCCAATTATCTGCCCCTGAAATACCTGTAGACTCACCAGATACTTCTCTAAATAATCTTGCAACCTTCTCGCTCAGTGTAAGTCTTCGAGTTGGAAGCACACAATCCTCTGGTAATTGATCCAGTGACCATATCCATTCTTGACTCTCGTATTTATTTGCCTTCGGATGTGTTTTAAAGAAATCTAAAACTTCTCTTGGAGGTCTTTGATTTTCAAGTTTTGACCTCGGACCTACAAAAATAGTGTTGTCCGCATTTAGATATGTTGCTGTTGATGAAAGAGGAGATTTTACGACTTTCGCAACAAAAACTATCGGATAATCAGAAATTCCTTCAAACTTTCGGTCGCATGTAGGACATGTATGTTCCATTGAAGTAAAGTATTTCGTGCAATATTTAAATCTTTCATATGGATTTTAATCTTATATAGTAGTAAAAACCAGATAGTCTTTTAAACAAAATGAACAATAAAAAACATCTCTTTAAGGTGCTATAATGGGGACACTATCCGACCAGACTTATTCGACAATTGCCTTTATTCTTCGAATTCCTGAGGCAACGGACTCTTCTTTGATAATTTTGAATTTTTTTAATTCAGATGTGTTGTTTAGATGGGGGCCGGTGCAAATTTCTTTTGAATACCAGGATTTTTTATCATTTTTATCTTCTATTGTGTAAACAGAGACTAATTCAGGGTATTTTGCTCCGAATTCTGATTGTGCTCCGCCATTTATTGCATCTGCTAATGGGACTTCAGATCTTTTTACTGGCAATGAAAGAGAAATTATTCTGTTGACTTCTTTTTCAACAGACTTTATTTCGTCATTTGTCAATTTTCTCGGAAAATTGAAGTCAAATCGCAGTCTTTCTGGAGTTATGTTAGAACCTTTTTGTTTTATGTCTTTACTTATAACTTTTCTTAGAGACTCGTTAAGAATATGAGTTGCTGTGTGAAGTCTTTTTACTATATCGCTATTATCTGCCAGACCTGATTTGAACATTCCTGCTGACATTGACCTGCTTAGGTCTTGATGGCGTTTGAATTCTTCATTGTATTCTTCAAGGTCAATTTTAATGTTTTTTTCTTCAGCTAGTTCCTGGGTGAACTCAATTGGAAAACCGAAGCTTTGAAAAAGAAGGAAAGCTTCTTTTCCAGTGATAATGCCATCTTTTGTTATTTTATTGAATTCTTTTAGACCTTTTTCCAGTGTCTGATTGAATCTTTGCTCTTCTTCATCTAGCTGTTCTGTTATGAACTTATGGTTTTTGTGCAATTCTTGATAGTCCGGATAAATGGGTAGAATTGTTTTTGCTATTTTGGAAGTGAAAAAATCTTTTATTTCGAGTTTTTTTCCGTATCTTATTGCGCGCCTTATTAAACGCCTGAGAACATAGCCTTGACCGACATTACTTGGTTTAATTGCTCTCTCATCTCCTAAAATAAATGCGGCTGCCCTTATATGGTCTGCGATTATTCTCATTGCTTTTGTATCTTCTTTATTTTTGTTGTATTTCTTTTTTGAGATTGATTCTATTTCCTTTATTATTGGTTTGAATATAGGTGATTGATAGTTATCTTCTAAGCCATTTAGAATTGTCAATGTTCTTTCTACGCCCATTCCAGTGTCAATATTTTGTTGTTTTGCTTTTATGTATTGTCCAGATTTTGTTTTTTCATATTGCATCAAAACATCATTCCAAATTTCTACCCATTTTTCATCTTTTGAATTGAATTTTTTAGGGGTTTTTTTGCCTGAATAATAAAACATTTCAGTATCTGGGCCGCACGGACCGGTTTCTCCTGCAGGACCCCACCAATTATCTTTTTTTGGCATAAATGCTATTCTTTCTTTTTTTATTCCTAGAGATTGCCACATTTTTGCAGATTCCTCATCTTTTTCTGCATCTTTATCCCCTTCAAAACATGTTACGGCTAATTTTTCTACTGGTATCTTCAATCCCCTAGTTAGAAATTCAAAACTAAATTTTATTGCTTCTTTTTTGAAGTAATCTCCTAATGACCAGTTGCCTAACATTTCAAAGAAAGTATGATGAACTGAATCTCCTACATCATCTATATCTTGTGTTCTGATGCATTTTTGCACACTGCAAAGTCTTTTTCCGAGAGGATGTTTTTGTCCGGTGAGATAAGGCACAAGAGGATGCATGCCTGCTGTTGTAAATAGAACGGTAGGATCATTTTCAGGTATTAGCGAGGCACTGGGAATATGTTTGTGATTGTGTTTTTTGAAAAATTCTAAGTATTGGCTTATTAATTCCTGCCTTGTTTTTATTTGTTCCATGAATAGTTAAAAATTGAGGAATATATAAAACTTTAGAAATTGGTTGAGTTTATCGGATTCAAAATATTTAGATTGTTTGGCACAACAATTTTTAAAAGTCTTAGTTTTATTGAAGAAACATGTATCAGGATGTTTTTATTTTAGGTGCCGGAGGAAAAGTTGGAAAAACTCTTGTGAAACAAATTTATGAAAAAGGCGATTGCGATGAAGTAGTTCATAAAAATCCTACTAGAATTGTTGGGTTAGCCGAGCAGGATTGCTTTCATTTTGATTCTGCAGGAATATCTAAAGATTTAACAGAACAGTTTTGTAATAAAACTGGAAACTACCAAAAAATGGAGGGGTTGAATTCTCTTCTTGACTTTGTTTTGGAAAAATACAAGTTCTTAAATGAGAGAAGAATGTTAGTTTTTGCCGATGTAACTAACGCAAGAAAAGAAATTGGTAGATTTCACATTAGAGTAATTAGAGAGACTCCATTTGGCATTGTAACTTCTAATAAACACCCCCTTGTTTCATGCAGTTTTAATGAATTCCAGAAACTTACTCGTGAACCTACAAGATATGGATATAGATGTTCCGTTATGGCTGGAGCAGAAGCAGTCGATAAGATAAGAGACTTAAGAGATTTGGGAGATTTACCGATTGAAATTTTTGGCTGTTTTTC
>JBBTAG010000095.1:0-1832 GCA_038044345.1 Nanobdellota archaeon | reverse complement strand
GATACATAGTAAGTTTTAAAAAGCACTTTTTTCTTTGAATAGAATGATAATACCAGTACGTTGCTTCGGATGCGGAAAGCCAATAGGCCATCTTTGGGAGCAATATAAGAAAAGAATTGATGCCGGAGAAGAACCTGGAAAAGTGCTTGATGAATTGGGTTTAGAAAGATATTGCTGCAGAGCTGCTTTGTTAGGCCATGCAGACATGCTTCCTGAAATTACTAAGTTTAAGAAAGCTTAACTTTTTTTTACAACAATGTATCTAAACTAATTCTTTCATTGCAACAATCCTTTTATACTCTTTTATTCAAAAAGATATCTATGTCAGATAAAAAACAACTATTAGTTAAAACCATCAAGGGAAAGGATGACATTCAAATGGTGGGGACAGCAAGATTGGCTGCTCGTGCGAAAAATAAACCAGATATAATTGCATTAATGTTTGATACAATGGAATCTTATTATCTCGATAGAAAAGCTGTCAAAGATGTCTTAAGCCAATTAAAATTGATTAAATATCCATTAATGGCAGTTGTAAGGAATGTTAATTCTGTTCACCCTGATTTACGAATGCATGAGGGTTTCAAAAGAGAAGGTCATGATTTAAATCGCATAGATCTCTTAAGAGCAGCAGCAGAACCTGAAAATGCAGCACAATTTATAGAAATCGAAGATAGATATTTAAGAAACATTTTTTTTGATGCTAACCTGACAAAAATAGTCTCTGTATATTATGATTTTGACGGGATATTATTTTATGATGACTTAAGAAAGGTTTATGATAAAATGCATAAAAAAGCCGGAGATGTATTAAAGATAGAAGGGATTGTTGATGATGTTGTGTCCAAAAAAAATTTGCTTAGGCTGCTTACAGAACATGCAAAAGGCAGTGAAAGACCATTGGCAATCCGTGCCCATGGCATCTTAGCAAGAGAAACCAATGCTATGGCTGGAGAATTAGGGAGCTATTTTGTATATATGGATTAATTAATAGAAAACCTATTTTTATAATCAAAAGAATTAAACAAGCCAAATCTGTCTCACCACAATCTTTTTAATGTAATTTTATAGCAGTTTTATATGAAGAATTATAGAATTGCAGCATCATTAACCGCCCCAACAGTTAGCAGAATGTGGATGGATGGCTTAAAAGCATTGAGGCAGGAAGCTGATATATTGGAATTAAGACTTGATTGTTTAGAAAAAGCACAAACTGAAACTGATTCTTTTGAGATTTTAATAAAAAATGGTTTTCCTAATACACCATTGATATTAACAAATAGGCATAAAGACGAGGCCAATCC
Organism: Nanobdellota archaeon; assembly: GCA_038044345.1. Lineage (GTDB taxonomy): Archaea > Nanobdellota > Nanobdellia > Pacearchaeales > GW2011-AR1 > VGKP01. The sequence goes on along the minus strand of JBBTAG010000095.1, from coordinate 528 downwards.
AAATGATTCTTTTCAAGGTTTTAAATCCGTTGACGGAGATTATGAAAAACAAAGAATTGCTCTTCTGCAAAAAGCAGTTAGTCTTAGAGCATATAATCCGTTTACAACTGATTATGTTGACATTGAAAGAAGACATTTTCACGAATTAAATCTAAACCCAGAAAAAACCAGACTGATTGTCTCTTGGCATGATTTCGTTGAAACGCCGAAATACGAACAATTAGTTGATGAATATAACCTAATTACAATCATGAATCCAGATGTTGTGAAAGTTGCTACTATGGTGAATTCAAATAAAGATGTACGTAATATTCTGAATCTTATAAGAAATTACCATAATCAAGTTCCATTAATTGCGATAGGTATGGGAGAGTTAGGTATTGAAACTAGAACAAAAGGTCCTAAGCTTGGGTCATATTTGACTTATGGTTGCGTAAATAATGGCAAAATTGCATCACCTGGGCAGATTTCAATACGTACAATTAGAGATGCTTGGAAAAATTGAAAGTTATATTTTAAACCTATTTT
>JBBTAG010000094.1:0-1202 GCA_038044345.1 Nanobdellota archaeon | reverse complement strand
AAGCATAAAATCAAAATCTCTTTCTAATTTTTTATTGATGCTCTTCTTGTCTGATTTTGGCCAGATACTTAGATGGACAGACTCAGGTTTAACAATTCCTTTTTGTTCCAAATCTTGCCATATTTTTTCAGTCATGAATGGAATTACTGGTGCACATAGTTTAAGTAATTCAACATAGATTTCTTTAAGAACATTCTGCGCAGCTAAGTCATCAGATGCCAATCTATCTCTAACTACCTGAATGTAGCATCTGCTAAGATTATTTAACCAAAAATCTCTTAATGCTCTTGCAGCCAAATGCGGATGCATAGCATTGATTTCTTCGGTTACCTTATAGATTAAACTATTCAATTTACTCATTATCCATTTATCCTCAATTGCGGCAATTTTAACTTTTTTGGGATTTGTTATTAATTTACTTATATTGAATAAAATGCCTAAATGATTTGCTGGTTCTTTCAAAGAATTATAACCAAATCTCAATTCTTGCGCTGGATCTTGTGAACAGAAGAGCAGCCTCATTGGATCAGCGCCTATTTTGTCGACCGCATCGTCAAACCAAATTGTATTTCCCTTGCTTTTATGCATTTCTTCCCCTTTTTCATCTTTTAATGTTTCATAACCAAATAATGCTTTGAATGGAGCTCTTTCAGTCAAAGTAACGCTTGACCAGAACAAGGCATTAAACCATCCTCTAAATTGGCCTGGAATGCTTTCACTTATCATATCAGCGGGGAACCATTTTTCCCATCCTTTCTTATTGGTTAAATATGGACCCATAGTCGAGAAGGGAACTATGCCTGCATCAAGCCAAGCATCTCCCACATCAATAACTCTGGAAACTTCTTTGCCGCATTTGGAACATTTTATTTTTATTTCATCTATCCATGGACGGTGTATTTCTTTTAATGATTCAACTTTTTTCTTATCAATTGATTTCTCTTTTAGTTCTTTCAAACTTCCTATAACATCAATATTTCCACATGAGCATTCCCAGATAGGTAATGGCAAGCCCCAATATCTTTTTCTTGAAATAAGCCAGTCGCCCATGTTTTTGAACCATTCTTCCTGTCTTAATTTTCCATATTCAGGATACCATTCAACTTTCTTGTTTTCACTTATTAATTTTTTTCTTATTTCATTGCTTTTAATATACCATTCGTCAACCAATCTGAAAACTAATTCGCTGCCACATCTCCAAC
>JBBTAG010000093.1:0-5381 GCA_038044345.1 Nanobdellota archaeon | reverse complement strand
GGTTTTTGCAGCTTTGCAAAAAGCACTTGGCAAGTTTGAGATTACTTTTTGATTGGCAATAAGCTTTAAAAAGCACGATTTTCTCTGAAAAGAATGAAAGGTATATTGGTTCAATTTAGAAGAGGCAGGCATAGAATAAAAGAAAAACATTACTTGCTTGATTTAGAATGTAAAGACAGAGCTGAAGCTTCTAAAATGAAAGGAAAAGAGGTTGTTTGGACTTCTCCTTCAGGAAAAATGATAAAAGGAAAAATATCAGATGCTCATGGGAATAAAGGCCTCGTAAGAGCAATTTTTGAATCTGGACTTCCAGGACAAGCTATAGCAACTGATGTGGAGGTAAAGTAAGATGGGATTAAGAAAAGCTTTAGCATATTCTAAGAAACAAGCCCGTCCGTACACAAGAAATTCCAGGAAGAAAGGAAAAGCATACATTAAAACTATTCCATTTAGTAAAATTGTTAAATTCAGGGGCGGAGATCAGAGTGGATATGACCAAGGCAAACATACTTATCAAGTTAGATTGGTTGCAGAACAATGGACACAAATAAGAGACAATGCATTGGAGGCATGCAGAATGTTAATTACGAAACAGATGGATACGCATGCTCTTGGGCAATACTTTTTAGAAGTTAAAGTGCACCCGCATCATTTCTTAAGAGAAAATAAGAGTGCAGCCGCAGTTGCAGGAGCTGACAGAATTTCTACTGGGATGACACAAAGCTTTGGAGTTGTTGTCGGAAGAGCTGGAATTATTGGTGCTGGAAAGGATATCTTTCTTATATCTTGTGCAAATGAAAAAACTGCAAGGATTGCAAGAGACACTTTGGTAATGTTAAAATCGAAAGTGCCTTGCAAAGTGAGAATTATTTTTGAGAAAAATTAGATAATTTTCTATTTTTCTGAATATCTTTTGATTATTTTGGGAAAGAAATTATAATATAATTGATTCATGAAAATGTCTATCTCAATAGATTTTACATATTTGTTTATGCTTAATAGATTCTGAATCGAACTCAACATATCTTTTCTAGAAGCAGATTCTAGGGTACAGAAGAAATTTTTTTTGTGATTAAGTAAAGAGATATCTTGAATACAATAGTCAGCGATAAATTGTTTAAAAAGTTTTAATGATTCTGTTGGTTTTGCTAATTCGAACCTTAAAAAATATAATTGAAGAAAACTGTTAAAAATATCTGTATATCCATAAAATCTAAGAATTACATTTTCTCTAATTAGCCTCTTGAACCTATAAGCGATGACCTGTGGGCTAATATTAAGTTTGTCTGAAATAAATACAAGAGACTGTTCAGAATCTTTACTGAGTTCTTCTAGTATATCTAAGTCTAAAGAATCAAATTCAAACTTAGGCTGCTGGCTGTTTGAAGGCAAATATTTAATAGGGATTTCTTTTTTTTCTTTTTTATATTTCTTTGCTGGAATTAGATCATAATGAGTTATTGGAATTAGTTCGTAATCTTCCGCTTCGAGCAAGGCGATATTCTTCTCTAAGAATTCTTGTTTGTGCCGTTCGTTTGGACTTATGAATTTAATATAAATATTATATTTTCCTAATAAAGATAATATTTCTACTACTGAATCTAATTCAATCTTTTTTACAAAATCTGGATCTTGAAAAATTTTTGAAGAGCTAATAAATAAGATATATTGCGAAAATCCGAGACGGAAATAGTTTGGAAAACAGGTACTAGCAAGAATGGTTTTCTTTTTTTTAAGCATCTTTATTCTTTCTATGACAGCATTTTTTGATATCTTTAATTCAGAAGATAGTTCTGTAGCTGTTACTCTAGGATTATCAGTATATCTTTGCAAAATAATCATATTCTTTTTGTCCATGATTAATAATAACAAAAAAGGTATATATACTTTTTGGTATTATCACAAATTTTAATAGGAATGATTAACAATTTATTAAATACTACTTTCTGATGACTAAACTGCAAGGGCAAGCTTTTGATACTGAAAAGTTTTATGGAGAATTGGGAGCCAAGAAAATGGAAGAGTATGCTATAAAAACTGGCTTATGGGGGGGCAGTAGATTCCTTGATTCTAAACTTCTATTAAAAATCGTTGAGAATTCTTTTGAAGGATACACGCGAGTTTTAGAGGTGGGCTGTGGTTACGGTCGTGTTGCCGAGGAATTTCTAAATCGCTATAGCATAAGCTATTATGGAATTGATTTACATAAACCTTTTATTGATATTTTTAAAAAAAAGGTTGATGAATCTCAGAGAAATCAAATATTTTGGGGAAACTTTTTAGATTTTGAATTTCCATTTAGAGAGGTGGATTGTATTTTATTTCCATGGTCTGTAATAGGCGACTTTAGTTCGGGAGAAGGACAAATAGCTACTTTAGAAAAGGCCAGTCTTTTACTCTATCATAGAGGAAAAATATTAATCGACATTCCAAAAGATATAATCAATGAATTTGAAGGCTATGCGCCAGGTCATTTTAATGTGCATGAAAAATATGATTTAGCTAAGGTTGGATTAAAGTATAATCAAAGTCATCCTTACACAACCTATACTGATAGAAAGCGAGAGATATTGGAATTACATGTTAAAAATCATTAGATTTATTAAGTCTTTTTCATTTTGTTGTTTATGGTGAAAAAAGAGGTAAATGAGAAAAGTGTTGATTTTGTGAAATGGTTTTCTGAAATGAGCAACAAAGATGTTGCAATTGCTGGTGGCAAGGGTGCTTCGCTTGCGGAGATGTCAAATCATAAATTTCCGATACCTCCAGGATTTGTGATTACAGCACAAGCGTACTCATATTTTATAGAAAAATCTGGCATTGCAAATAAGATAAAGGAAATTCTTTCTGATATTGACATTGAAGATACAAAAAAACTTGATGAAAAGGCTAAAGAAATAAAAGAACTGATTGTCAGTGCAGAAATGCCTGAGGAAATGCAGGAAGAGATTATTGAAGCATATGAGATACTTGACGTTGACAGGCCAAATGCTGGAAGAGTCAAGAAAGGCGCACTTGACATATTGAAGAGCGCACATGAAAAGCCTTTTGTTGCTGTTAGAAGTTCGGCAACAACGGAAGACCTTGCTGATGCGAGTTTTGCTGGACAGCAAGAATCATTTCTTAATATTAAAGGAAACCAACAATTACTGAGCAGTGTTAAAAAATGTCTTGCTTCTCTATTTAATGCTCGAGCGATATATTACAGAATAAAAAAAGGCTTTTCTCCTGATGCTGCACAACTTGCAGTTGTAGTGCAAAAAATGATTGATTCTGATAAATCGGGAGTCATATTTTCTAAGAATCCTACATCAGATAAGGGAGAGATAGTAATTGAAGCAGTTTGGGGACTTGGAGAAGGCATAGTCTCAGGAGCAATAAAGCCAGACCATTATGAGGTTGACCCTGACTTGGATAAATTTAAGATTAAAAAAGAGGATATTTCTATTAAGAAAACTGCAGTTGTTAGAAATTCTTCTGGAGAAACAATAAGCATCAAATTGACTGAAGAGAGAGCTAAACAGCAGGTGCTTAATAGTTTTGAGATAAAAATGTTGTCTCAATATGCAAAAAATCTTGAGGAACATTATAAAAAACCACAAGATATTGAGTTTGCAATTGAAGGAAAAGAAATATATATTGTTCAAAGCAGACCCATTACAACTTCATTCTCTGCAAGTGTTAAAAAGGATATCTCTGGAAAGGTTTTGCTTACTGGACTTGGAGCAAGTCCTGGAATAGGAACCGGAATTGTGAAAATAATACACAATTTGTCTGAACAAGAAAAAATAAAGAAAGGTGATGTGCTCGTTACTGAAATGACTAATCCAGACATGGTTGTTTCTATGCAAAAAGCGGCTGCAATTATCACTGATGAAGGTGGAATTACGTCCCATGCCGCCATCGTATCTAGAGAGATGGGAATTCCATGTATAGTCGGAACAAATGAGGCAACGACAACTCTTCAAGATGGAACTTATGTCACGGTTGATGGAAATGCGGGGAAAGTTTATGAGGGTAAAGGAGAGACTAAAATAGTTGAAGTAAATCCGATAGTTCCAACTAAAACAAAAATAAAAGTTATTGTTGATTTGCCTGATTTTGCGGAAAGGGCTGCAAAATCCAAAGCAAAATCAGTCGGTCTTGTTAGGCTTGAAGGAATAATTGCTGAATCTGGCAAGCATCCATTTTATTTTGTGAAAAATAAAAAAATGTCCGATTATGTTAAGTTATTGGAAAAAGGATTAAAAAGAATTGCGGAACATTTTGAAGAAATTTGGGTAAGAACATCTGACATAAGAAGTGATGAATATGAACATTTGCAGGGAGCGCCACAGTTGCATGAAGGAAATCCGATGCTTGGAGATCATGGAATAAGGTTTAGTTTAAAGCATAGAGATATAATTGAATCTGAAATAGAAGCAATGAAAAAAGTTGCAGAACACTATCCTGATAAGATAATTGGAATAATGACTCCTCAAGTAATCAATGTTGAGGAATTTATAAAGACTAAAGAGATTGCAAATAAAATTAAAATTCCTGATAATGTTAAAATTGGAATAATGGTTGAGACACCTGCTGCCGTGCAGATAATCAACCAACTGTGCGAGGCAGGTATTGAATTCATAAGTTTTGGAACGAATGATTTGACTCAGTATATTTTAGCAATTGATAGAAATAATGCTGAAGTGCAAGATTTATATAATGAATTGAATCCGGCTGTGCTTTCTGCATTAAGCTATGTAATAAGAAGATGCAAGAAGTATGGAGTTGAAACTAGTATATGCGGACAGGCTGGAAGCAAAGAAGAAATGGTGAAGTTTTTGCTGTCCGAAGGAATTGATTCAATTTCCGTCAATGCTGATGCGGCTGAAAAAGTCAGCAAATTAGTGGCTGAAATAGAAAGCAAAGGAAAAGTTCAGGAAATTAAAACAAATGTAAGTTATGAAAAAAGTATTTTAAAAAAAGAAGATTTGAAGAAGAATGAAGAAGAATTGAAAAAACCACCTAAACCGGGAATGGAAAAATCAATCATGGATAAAGATATAGAACAGATTCTTTTGGATGAGTTGGACAATGGTGAAGAAAGCGCAAATTATGTTCCTGGTGATGAGAAAAATAAGAAGGACATTCCACCATTGAATGATGCTATTCCAATAGACTCAAGACTTGTTGAGGAAACAAGCAAAGAGAAGGAAAAAGAGATTGATTTGAGTTAGACTTTTATTCCAAATGTACCATATAATGTTGCTTTTGGTTCTCCAATGAATAAATAATGAAAAATTCCATGTTCATAATCTTTGTTGGCAACATGTACTAACTCGTGTTTAACAGTCGATCGTGTGCAACCAAATTTTCTTGGCATAGATAACTCAATATCG
>JBBTAG010000092.1:0-1576 GCA_038044345.1 Nanobdellota archaeon | reverse complement strand
TTTGTCTGAACAGGAAATAATTGTTGTTGAAGGAAGGGCAGATGTAGTAAATCTCTTGAAAAATAGGGTAAATAATGTTATAGGAATGAATGGCACTAAATTGCCTGCAGAGATAGCCAAATTAGGTGAAAATAAAGAATTGACTTTGTTTATTGATGGTGATAGGGGCGGAAAGTTAATTGCTAAAAACGTTATTGACAATGCAAAAATAGCCTATGTTGCAATTGCTCCTGATGGGAAAGAAGTTGAGGAATTGCAAGGAAAAGAGATTTTAATTGCCCTTAGAAAAAGAATAAGCTCTTCTGAATTTTTGAAGTATGCTGATAGAAATGGAAATGGATACGGCAATGGCAGTGCAAAAGAAGAAAGTGTTGAAGAGTATAAAGGAGATGTCAAAGAATCTCTTAGAAAGACGTATGAAAAGGTAAGAGGAACAAAGAATGCATTGCTTTTGGATGCACAATTAGATGTTATAAGAAAAATCTCTCCAAGAGAGATAGGGAGAAATGTAGCAAATTCAAGACAAAAAGTTTATGCTGTTATCGTTGATGGAGCAGCAACGTCTGGGATAATTGATACATGTGATGAATTTCATGTTAAATATCTTGCTGCAACGAACTTCTCAAGCCATGAAGGTGCAAAAGTTAATTTGGTGAGTTTGTAAATATCAAATTAAACTTATTTTATCTTTCATAGATTTTATAAAACCCTACTTTCTTTATTTATTATGAAAAAGAAACTTACTCCAGAACAACATTTTGTGTTGAAAGAAAAAGGCACTGAAAAACCTTTTACTGGGAAGTATTGGAACAATAAGGATAAAGGATTTTATGTTTGTGCTGCTTGTGGGGAGCAATTATTTTCTTCAGATACAAAGTTTGATTCTGGAACTGGATGGCCATCATTTACAGATCCAATGGTTAAAGAAAACATTGAATTACATGATGATAAAAGTCATGGAATGAATCGCATTGAAGTAATATGCAAAAAATGTGGTGGGCATTTAGGACATGTTTTTGATGATGGTCCTATAGGAAAGAAAAGATATTGCATAAATTCGTGTTCTCTTGATTTTAAGAAGAAATAATTTTTATTTAATATTTCTTAATTTTTGCATTTGTTCTAATCGGACTTTAGCGTCTATTGATGAATTAAACATCTTCCAGAAAATATGTGATAACCATTCAGCCCATTCTTTGTCTTTAATAAAGTAAACTATATTTGCTTCATTTTTCAATTCATGAATTTTATCGGATGGCGGACTTATTTCTTTTAATCGTATATTTTTATTATCGATTATTGCTCCTCTTAAGGGTTGTTCATGATGTCTTATTTCAACCATTTCTTTACCGTATTTGAAATTTAGATAAAGAAGCTTTTCCACATTATCTTTTCCTATTATATCGACCCTGCATAAAACTTTTATTGGTATTTTTTTCTTAACCAAAGATTCAAATATTGCCAACATATCAAAATTTTTACTTTTTTCATTAATAAAAGATAAATTGCCTGATAAAATAATGACTTGTTTCTCAGCAGAAGATAATAATTTTGCATATTGTGCTAAATTCCTTTC
>JBBTAG010000091.1:0-3584 GCA_038044345.1 Nanobdellota archaeon | reverse complement strand
ATAAAGTTGCTATTGAGAACAGAATATGAAATTGTGCTATTTGTTAGACACGCTCACCTTTAGAATAAGGTTTTTATACTTGTCTTTCATATTATTCAAGTAAAAAAAGAAAATGGATGATTACTTCATTAATATAGATTTGACAACTGAAGAAGGCAGAGCAAGCTATATCTCAGAGATTTCTAGGATAAAAAGCAGTTCTCAGTCAGCAGAAAACAAACTTAATTTGCTTGACATCTTAATTAGGGATTTTTTAAGAAAAAGGTTTCATATAAAAAAAACTGCTGAATATTCAGAAATGATAGAATTTTTTCTAGAAAAAAATAAGCCACATATAGCTGTTTTCTGTCATTCAATGATAAAACAACTTTATGCAGGAGATGGAAATGATCAAAATTCTGTTTCACTTTTATTAGAAGAGGCAAAAAGAATGATAGAAGAAGAAATGTACGGTTATTCAGAAGTGGAATCAAAACATTCAAAGAGTTTATTCTCAAGAATTTTTGGTTCGAAAAACAAAAAATCAGAAAAAGAATCCCCAAGTCCAAGAAAAGTTGGAAAACAAACTGAAAAAATAATTGAAAAAGCCCTCTCCCCACAAATAACAGATGAAAGTGAAAATGGCATGCCAAAAAAATCCAATGACGTGATTAACTCTTTGCGTTCAAAATTAGATATTTCATTGATTGAAAACGAATCCAAAGAACAAGAAGAACTTGAAGACAAAAATGAGTCTATTCAAAACATCGATGATTTAGAAAGAATAAAGAAAAAAATAGTCTATAAAAAACAAGCCCTGGCTAAAGAAAAATTACAGAAAGAAAAAGAAGAACAAGAAGAGCAACAGGAAGAACTACTGCAAGAAAAGGAAAAAATGCAAGAAGAAATGCAAGAAGAAATACAAAAACAACAAGAAAAAGAACAAACTCAACAAAAAAATTCTAAAAAAAAGTAAATTTTTTCAATTATCCAGACAACCGACATGTTGCAGCCGGTATTGCAATGTTACATCCTGCATTAGCAGAATCAAAATTAAGGAAACACACCAAATCTTGTATTAACCAGTATATAATTCAAAACAAACAGCAAAATAGCCGCGATAAGAAGATAAACTGATAAATCTAAAGAAATATTGCCTTGCTTAAGCTCCAAAACGCTGTTGAAAGATTCTTTCAATTTTTCACTATCTTGAACGATGAAATACTCCCCATTTGTGTTGTAAGCAATTGCCATCAACGCTTCTTCATCAAGTTTAGAAAGCCCATAACTTGTAGAACTGCCTTCAAGAGTACCGATTGCAATTGCATTTACAAGAACATTGTTTTTATTTGCATACAATATTGCATCTTCTATGGTGCCAACATTTGTCTGCCCGTCACTCAACAAAATAATTGCTTTATTTTTTTCATCTAAAAGCAAGTTTGAAGCCGTTGATATAGCATTGTATATATCAGTCCCGCCAACCGAGCTTATTTTAATATTATCAATTGCATCTTTGACAAGCAATTTATCAGCAGTCACTCTCTGTTCAATCACTGAATTTCCAGAAAAAGATATAACACCTACTTTGGTTCCTATTGGAATAGAATCCACAAATTCCTTAGCAGTATTTTTTGCAACATCCATTCTAGTAGGTTCAAAATCGATTGCCTCCATGCTTTTGGAAGAATCTATTGCCAAGACGAAAGAAAAATCAGTAACAACACCCTGATATCTAACAGAAACCCCTGAAAGAGAAAACACCAAAAAAAACAAGATTACACAGCTAATCCCTAAAACTATTATATTCTTAGAATATACATCAATTCCCTTTATTCTAGCTATAGAATCAAAATTAGCAAACCTTAAAGCATGCTTCCTTTTAAATTTTATTGAAGTAAAATGTAAAAATATCAACAAAGGCACTAAAAAAAGCAGAACAAGATAACTTGGATGAGAAAATACGAAATCCATTTAAATTACCACCTCTCTTTCAGCTCTCCTTTTCAAGAAATCAGCAACTTTGCTCGGCCACTCTTCTATTGTTGACAATTCCAATAAATCCATTGAATCGTCCTTAAAAGACTCCCTAACAAACTTTTCCTGCTTCAGTGCATAATTTTCATAGCTTTTCCTGGCTATTTTTGGATCGACAAGAATTTGCCGGCCAGTATTTGTATCTTCCAATATAAACTCTCCCGCAATGTTAGGCATTGTTTTATCCAATGGGTCTTTAACCATAAAAGCAAAAGATTCATATTTGTTTGCTAATAAATCCAAAGAACGCTTAATCTTCTTATTGAAATTTAAAAAATCAGAAACTAATATGACTGCAGATATTGACGCATCAAAATTATTCAATAAAAATTCTATTGCAACATCCATCCTTGAAGCTCCGCCATATGTATTCGAATCCAACAAAAGATCCGAAAAAACATAAAAATTATTCAAACCCGTTGAAGGAATTGCAAACCCTTTTACATTATCACTAAACAATATATGCCCAACCTTATGGCCTGCAGAAGACAACAAATATGAAATAGCCAATACAATCTCTGCAGCAGACTCACATTTCAACCTATTTTTAGAGCCCAATATCATATTTTCTCCTACATCAACTAAAAACAAAATTTTCAATTTCTCCTCTTCTTTAAATTGTTTAACAAGAAGTTTGTCAGATCTATAACTAGCCATCCAATCAATATAAGAAACATCATCATCTGGAGTATAAGTCCTATATCCATCAAAATCGAAACTTTTTCCTCTAAAAAAAGATTTAAACTTTTTTGTTTTAATCTCAAACTGCTTCATCTGAGAATGTAGCACGGAAATAGCATTCGCCACATCAATATTTAAAACAATTTTATCTTCTATTTTGCTTTTCATTTTACTTAGTTACAATCAACTTCAAAATTTCATCAATGATTTTGTCTGTCGTTATCTTATCAGCTCTAGCCTTATATGACAATATTATTCTATGCCTCAGAACATCTTTAGCTATTTTTTTCACATCTGAAGGAATAACAAAATTTCTACCCTTAAGCAATGCTTCCGCCTTTGCTGCAATATACAAAGAGATGCTTGCCCTGGGAGATGCACCAAGTTCAATATAATTCCCATTATCAAAATCCTTGGATCTTGTTTTTTTAACAATATTTAAGATATATTTTTTTATTTTATTGTCTAAATAAATTTGATGAACCAAGTTTTGCATCAAAATTATTTTATCTGGAGAAACAATTCCTTGCAAATTATAATCTTCAAATTTCCTAAAAGTTACATTTTCCTCCATTATTCTACTTTCTTCTTCTTCTTCAGGATAATCTATCAATAATTTGAAAAGAAACCTATCCATTTGCGCTTCTGGCAAAGAATAAACTCCTTCTGTCTCAATAGGATTCTGGTTAGCCATTACAAAAAATGGTTCAGGCAAATGAAATGTCTTCTTGCCTATGGTGACCTGCCTCTCCTGCATTGCTTCTATCAAAGCAGATTGGGTCTTCGGGGTGCTTCTATTTATCTCATCAGCAATTATAAAGTTGGCAAATATTGGTCCTTTTATAATTTCAAGTCCTTCTTTGGGGCTGTATGTAGTCATACCAACA
>JBBTAG010000090.1:0-8208 GCA_038044345.1 Nanobdellota archaeon | reverse complement strand
GCTTGGCTCTTGGTGCAGCAGCAGGCCTTCTTGCCATAGCAGACGAATTAAAATTTGCCTATAATTATGTCGTAAGACCATTTAGAAAGTTAAACGCAATGTATGAAAAAGAAGTTGAAAAAATGTATGAAAAAAGAGCAGCAACTCAGATGCGTGAAGAAAAAGAGAATCATGCATTGGATGAAAGAATGTTTTCTCAAGTTAGACAAATAGATTCAACAACTGGACTTCAAAGATATTCTATCTAAAAATTTATGGATCTAGGCAGAATCGAACTGCCGCCCCATCGACGTGAACGATATGTCCTCACCACTAGACTATAGATCCCTTCACTATACTAAAAATTCAGAGTTTATAATAATTATGAAAAAATAGTTTCACACAGAGTTGACTTTCTAAATACTATCATCATCCAAAAAGTTTATAAACTATAGCATCCATAGTAACTATAGAGAATATAGTTTAAAATGGAAATAACAACGATTCAATTAAGCAAAGAAACCAGAGATAAGATTTCTTCATTTGGAACAAAGAACGAAAGCTATGAAAAGATTCTTAAAAGAATTTATTTTCTTGCAGTTAAAGAACAATTAAGAGAGTTTCTACTTTCTTCGGAGGACACTATTTCTATAAAAGAAGCGAGAAAAGAGTTGAATAAAAAATGGCCAAGGTCGAAATAGTTAGGTCTTTATTTGATGAAATTCAAAAGAAATTCAAGGGAGAAGCGCATGAAGTCATTGATTTGATAGAAACCTTGGAGAATAATCCAAAAAAGGGCAAGCTGTTAGGTCAGGTCGGTGGAGTTGTAATTAAAGAATTGAAATACAAAAATTTTAGGTTTTATTTTATCACTGACGGATTCAAATTAAAATTGATGGACGAATCAAAATTAGTTGATTTATTAATACGGTTTGTGAGGATGTCCGACAAAAAAGATCAGCAGGAAACAATTAATGAAATAAGAAAAATTCTTCTTAATTTTGGACACGAAGGTTTTAGGATTTAATGGTCCCACGCAGGATCGAACTGCGGACCACTCCGCGTAAGGGAGTTGTTTTGCCACTAGACTATGGGACCCTATCATTCTAATCAAGATTTGTTTTTTAAATGTTTATGTTTCAACATCGAAATTACTCCAATCCCTTAACTTCAAGATTCTTCGCTCTAGCCTCCATAAGCAGTGTGGGAACGCATTTCTTATTTGTGAAAGCGCAAATTATACAGCATCCTGTAACGGGTGTTTGCACTCTATTGTTGCATTTATCACAGTCAAAATATTGGGGGCTGCCATCAAGAGGAATTTTTCTCAATCTTACAACGCCGCAATGTGGGCATTTTATCTTTGCATTTTTAGGTATATTTATCACACTTTTTCTTCTTCCCATTTTCAAATAAATAAAAGCAGCCTTATAAATTTTATTGGCAAACGTCTTACGAAACCTATTTATACAATTCAATATTAATCTAATTATGGGAAAAGGATACACTATTAACGGCGATACAATAATTATAAATCGTGAATTAACAACTTTAGATTTATTTGTTAAAGAATTTATTGATGTTCTAAAGAAATATTCAGATTATTTGGTTGTAAGCGGTTTTGTAAGCATATCAAGCGGCAGAACCCGCGGCACAGAAGATGTTGACATACTTTTCCCCATAACGGATAAAAAGAGTTTTTCAAGTCTATTTCTCGCTCTTAAGAAAAAAGGTTTTTGGTGTTATCAAGGCGAAGATGCAGAAACCGCATATTCCTGCATAGAAAATTTTAGCAACATTAGATTTGCAAAAGAAGACGAAATATTTCCCAATATAGAATTAGTTCCCATTAACGAAAAAAGGAAAGCAAAATACTTTGAATTTACTCATCCGCAAAAGATAAGAATAGATGGGTTCGAATTTAAAATTCCACCCCTTGAATTTGAAATATTATATAAAGAAATTGTGTTGGCAGGACAAAAAGATAAAGCGGATGCACTTCATTTGAGAGCTTTTTTTGCAGATATTATAAATGAAAAAAAATTTAAAGAGTACGAACCTATAATAAGGACGGAGTTAAAATGAAAAAAAGCAAAATGTTAGACCTAGATTATGTTAAGTTTTATGCAAAGAAGCTAAGCGAGAATAATTCTTATTTCAAACAACAAAAGATGTTGATAGACTCTCAAATTAATGCGAGCTCTCTTCTCTTTAAGAAAAAGTTTGGGCAAGGCAATCAATTTAAGATTAATGCTAGGAAGTATCTAAGGCTCATTAAAAATCTTTAAAAACTATCATATTCTCTTTTTTTTGCAAAGCGCCATTAGTTTATCGGTAGAATGACTGGTTGCCAATCAGTAGAGAGGGGTTCAATTCCCCTATGGCGCACATACTCAAATAAGCACCCGCAAAACAGCAGTATTTATAAATGTTTTTTGTCTCATTAAATCATGGAATTTGACGAGGTTATTGAAAAAAGAAAATCCGTTCGTTCTTTTAAAAGCAAAAAGCCAGACTGGAGAAATATCATTGAAGCAGTTGACTCAGCATGTAAGGGCCCATTTGCCGATGGAAGTAACAATCTGAAATTTTTAATAATTGAAGAGCAAGACAAAATAAATAAAATTGCTGAATTTGCAAACCAAACTTGGATTAATGAAGCGCCCATTTTAGTTGTAGTCTGTTCCGACGATACTAACTTAGAAAACATGCACGGAGAGCACGGCAGAGTCTACTCAAGACAGCAAGCAGGTTCCGCAATAGTTTCATTCTTATTAAAATTAACAGATCTCGGATTGTCAAGCTGCTGGGTGGGTGCCTTCACAGATGAATTAATAAAACAAGAATTGAAAATACCTTCTCACATTCAAGTCGAGGCTTTAATTCCAGTAGGATATGAATCTTCTAAGTCTCCAAAGAAAAAGAAAAAAGATCTCGAGCATGCATTATTCTGGGAGTCTTGGGGAAGCAGTAAAAGACCTTCGGCAATGACTGAAGTGCCAGAGCCCTACAGCGTTTCTCCCATAGCTTAAATTCAATTTATGGTAATTGTAAGTGAAACACATAAAAAAATTAAAATAAAAAAAGAAAAAAGGGAAATAAAAATAAAAATTCCCTATGGAATTATTCGAGTTTATCTGAAGACTTCGATGCCCAAATCGGACATTTCAGACTTCATTGCAGCCTCTTGACGTAATGCTTTCTTTCCAAGGACATAAGGTGATTTAACACCAGTCATTATTGTAATGACTCGAACTCTATTCGCGAATTCCTTATTGACTCTTGCTCCAATAATAACTTGAGCATCTTGGCTGATATTTTCAGTGACAAGTTCGCCTATACCTGCGAATTCCTCAAGCTTGAAGTCTGGTCCACAAGTAATGTGAATCAAAGCTCCAGTTGCTCCCTTGTAATCTACATCAAGAAGAGGATGCGTCAAAGCTTGTCGAACTGCTTCATCAACTCTTGCTGTTGTGTCAGATTCTCCAACACCAATAACGGCAACATCACCATTCTTCATAATTGAAGAAACGTCTGCATAGTCCAAGTTAATCAACGATGGCAAAGTAATAGTTTCAACTATGCCTTTAATCATAGTGGATGTTAATTCATTCGCTACCGCAAATGCTTGTTCCATTGGCAAGTTACCTGCTATATCAACAAGTCTATTGTTATCAATAACAATAACTGTATCAACAACTTCAGTTAATTCCTGCAATCCAAATTCTGCTTTGTCATATCTTGCTTTTTCGCAATCAAAAGGCATTGTTACAACGCCTATGACTACTGCTCCAGATTCCTTCGCTAGTTGTGAAACAACAGGAGCTGCTCCAGTTCCTGTACCTCCACCCATTCCAGATATGATAAAAACCATATCTGCACCAGTTGCGGCTCTCTTGAGCTCAGATAAAGATTCTTTAGCAGCCTCTCTACCCTTTGCAGGATATCCACCACAGCCCAAGCCTCGTGTAAGCTCCTTACCAATGAGAATCTTCTCATCAGCTTTGGTAATACTCAAGTGCAAGGCATCAGTGTTCACCCCATAAATTGTAGCTCCGCTAATTCCTTTATTGAAAAGCCAAGTAATGCTGTTACATCCTGCTCCACCAACACCAAAAACTTTGATGTTAGCCTTTCCGGCTCTTAACTCATCAAAATTAATACTATGTGTAGCCACGTTTTGTAACGCTTCTTTTGCAAAATCCAGTACCATTTTTCACACCTCCTTACAATTATTAAATATTTATCAAAAAAGAAGAATTTACTAGTATTTATATTTTTATATTGTGTTTTTTTGCTGTTTTTTTTAGAAAAATTGTCAAACTTTTTCTAATTTCAACTGATCAATTCTCTCAAAATGCTTTTTATTTCTTGTCAAGAGAGATTCATTATTCATTATTGCAACAGAAGCAATCATTACATCAGTTAATTCAATAATTTCTCCTCTAGATTTTAATTGTTCAAATATCTCGGCAGCTTTTTTAGAGTCTTCAAGGGCGAATTTATGTACTCTGACATTATTTAGAAAAATATCTACTGAATCTTCTTTACTTTCTTCACTCAACTTTCTATTCCCTCTAAATAACTCAAAGGCATTTATAGTTGTCGTTGACAATTCAACCTGTTCCTCTTTTAATTCAGCAATCTTCTTATATATTTCTTTATCTTTTTTAAGAAAGTCTATTATCACATCGGTATCTAAACAAACCACTATCTGAATCTCCTTGAAGGTATTTTTCTATCTTCATAAATTTCTTTTTTAATTTTGTCAGCATCTTCTTTACTCCAAGTTCCAGCAATCTCCAAGAGGGAATCTTTTTTCTTTTCTTTCACAATTTCGATAATTATCTCTGAAAAAGAACCAGCCCCCTTTAATCTTTTCAATTCATTATATGCATCATCAGACAAACTTATTACCTTTACCATAAATACATGCATGTATGCATGTATTTAAATCTTTCGATTTACAAATTCACAGATTTTGCAGTCTTTTTTTAAATTCTTCGGCATCTTCAAATAAAATATATCCTCCAGTTGCCTTAAAATGGCCACCAGCACTTGCATCTGAGAGTCCTTGAATCATTTTTTGCATTAATTTATTTGTATCGACTTTACCGTCTTGTCTTCTGGCAGAAAGAGTAAGATAATTATCTTTCTTAGAAGCAATAATTACTGTTTTATTTAAATACATTTCACTAAGTTGAGTAGATATTATAGATTTAATAGGAAAATTAGTTTCAAATTCATAATAAAATCCATCGTTAAAAATAATTTTCTCTTTTTCAAAATTATTCAATATTCTTTTTATTTCTTTTGCAACAATTTTAGCATATTTTTCCAAATCTGAAATATAACCAAATTTACCACATTCAATTTTATTAAATACTGTTTTAACGTCATTTTCCTTTGCTCTGAAATAAACTATCGCTCTCGACAAATAAAGAACTATATCATAAATTTTACTTTTCTTTATACCGTCAATGTCTGAAATATAATTTTGTTTGTATTTTTCATAAATTGCAGTCATCCAACTTCCATTTTTTTTATAAGTCCAATCACTTACACTTGCAGCTGCAACAAGCCAGTCATATTTTTCCAAATTTTGAATTTTTGAGAATAAATAATAACTAAGATAAGCAGCACAAAATCCATCTGAATTAAAGAAAAGAGTTTTTTCAGAGTTAAAATCAATTTCAAAGACATGATGATCAATTATCAATAATTTAGCAAATTTTTCTATTTCCTTGACAAATTCAACATCTCTTATCATTAGATCAGTTATGATGACAATTTTTGAATTTTGTTTTTTTAATTCTAAAGCGAAATTTTTATTTATTTCATGATAGTCTGCAAATCTTATTATCTCAGGATTAAGAATTTCATTTACAATTTTAGCAGAAATAACTCCATCCAAATCAGCGACATGACTTACCAAAGCAACTTTATCATTTTTATCAATTTTCTTTATAAAATCAACAAATTTATTCTCATCTCCAGCAATAAAGTCAGGTTTAGTTAGTTCTATCATTTAAACCTTCTCCAAAATCTGGGCATAGATATCATTTTGTTTGCAGGCTTCAACAAATTTCTTTGCATCATCAATTGTGCCTGCAACACCAGCACCATAATGCATTGGAATTGCAAGACTAACATTCAACATCTTAGCAACTTCAGCAGCCTCGTCAGCAGTCATTACGTATTTTCCAGAAACAGGCAATAACGCAATAAATTCCTGTCCGTGTTTGCCATAGCCAGATAATTTTTGCATTTCAGGTATATTATCACTATCGCCAGAATGATATATTATAACTTTATCAAACTTAAATAAATATCCTATAAACCCATCTTCCTTTGTATGATACTCTTTACCAATGTTATAAGCAGGCAGAGCTTCAACTTTGAATTTTTCAAAATCAATTTCGTCTCCTGCTTCGATTACTTCCATTGACACTTTTTCAATCCTGGTAATCTTACTCTGTGCATCACCTGGTACAACTATTACAGTCCCAGGTTTGGAAAGTTTCTCAATATCTTTTATAGAGCAATGATCATAATGACTATGTGTAATAAATATAAAATCAACTTTTTCAATTCCTTCAGAAACGTTAAACGGGTCAATTGCAATTTTTTTATCTCCACTACTAATCAAGAATCCAGAATGCCCTAAAAATTCTATCTTAACATTATTTATCTCCATTTTTGTGGCAAAACACCAGCACTTATAAGTTTAATTGTTTTTTATCTCAACTTTTCAATTAGTTTCTTAACTTTTTCTTTTATTTGATCTCTTGTCATTCTATGCACATTCATATCTCCATTGGCTGGGTCTTTTATATCCCAATATTCAGTTCTGTTTGAATCTTTTAAATAATCTGGCCATTTTTCTTTTTCAACACCGATAACGACTATTTTATCTGCCAATTCGACATCTTGTTTTTTTATTTTTTTTGAAACATTCTCGCTAACATCAATATCTATCTCCTTTAAGGAAGGTAAAACATAGATTGTTTCAGTAAGTTTTTTTCCTTCCCATTTACCAGGGTCCACACCTGCACTTGTAGCAGAATGTTTTTTTGTTAATTTATTAAAGATAGATTCAGCCATCTGGCTTCTTCCCACATTTGCTCTGCAAATAAAGAGAATCTTCACTTTATCTCCTCAATCATCTTGGCAATTGAAAGCATTTTGCTTTCTTCATTCTTTGCACAAAATATCTGCATTCCAATTGGGATTTTTTCTTTTCCTTCTATGACAAAGCCAGCAGGCAATGAAACGGCGCATATTTCAGCAAGATTAGCAGGAACAGTGCATGAATCACAGGAATAATCTTCTTCTGGTTTCATTTCCATACCAAAACCAATTTTCCAAGGTAAAATCGGCACTGTTGGCAGTAAAACACAATCAACTTTTTCAAAAACAGATTCAAATTCTTCTTTAATGACCTCCTTAACTTCAAGAGCCTTTTTGTAATATCTTCCACTGTGTTCGGCTTTTGTTATCTCACTTCCTCCAAGAATTCTTCGCAGGACTTCTCTTCCAGCTTTTTCTTCTATTTTATATCCATATCTTCTACCATCAAATCTTCTCGTTGCAGAAAAAAATTCAGCATAAACTAATGGATAATAAGTTTGCACAGCAAGATCAATATGTTTTATTTCAACTTCTTTTACACTCCAAGAAAGTTTTTTCTTTATTTCTTCAACTTTTTTATCAATAACGGCTTGTATCTTAGAATCAACATTCTTTATGTGCAAAATTCCAACTTTAACTTTATTAATTTTCTTAATTTTTATCGGAGTAGATTCAAATGTTTTTGTGTCCTTTTCATCTTTTCCTTTGATTACATCAAGAACAAGAGCTACATCTGTAATATTTTTGCCTATTGGAGCAATTTGGTCAAGACTCATAGAAAGGTCAATTAATCCATATCTTGATACAAGGCCATAACTTGGCTTTGCCCCAATGACACCACAATGAGATGCGGGATTTCTTACGCTTCCTCCCGTGTCAGACCCAAGGGCAACATCGCAGAAATCAGCGGAAACTGCAGCAGCCGATCCAGATGATGTTCCTCCTGGAATTCTTCCAGGGCAAGCAGGATTATCAGTTGCAGAGAAAGCACTTTTCTCCCCGCTTACACCACAAGCGAATTCATCCATATTGCACATTCCAATTATTACACCATCTTCAGCTTTTATTTTTTCAATAACCGTCGCATCATAAGGTGCA
>JBBTAG010000089.1:0-5259 GCA_038044345.1 Nanobdellota archaeon | reverse complement strand
AGAGGCAGAAGATGCAATCTCGGCAGGGGCATCTGGACTTGCAATAGGCAGAAACGTCTGGCAAGCCAAAAATCCCATCGATATAAGTAAAAAAATAAGAAAAATTATATTTGGATGAAAAAGCATTAAATTAATAAGCCCTGATTTCTTTAAAATACAGTAAAAAGGAGATACTATGTTAGTTATAAATTTCAAGAACTATAAGGTGGGCAAAGATGTAATTGAATTATTAAGAAAGATAGAGATATATCACAATAAAGCAATAGTTGCTGTGCCTTTTGTCGAGCTTAAAGAAGTCGTTAAAGGAATAAGTAGTCAGAATATGCAAGTTTACGCCCAACATGTTGACTATCACGATCTTGGAAGAGCTACAGGATACGTAATCCCTGAAAGTCTTATCAATGCAGGTGCCAAGGGGGCGTTGCTTAATCATTCAGAGCACAGATTGAACATGATTGAAATTAAAAAAACTGTAAAAAGATGCAATGAAGTAGGATTAAAATTAATTATATGCTCATCTTCATTAAGAGAAATTAGTCAATTAAAAAAATTGAATCCTTATGCCATTGCATTCGAAGACAAAAAATTAATCGCGACTGGAAAAAGCATAACTGAATATAAACAGCACGATATAACGAGATTTGTTGACATATTAAAAGATACCAATATAATTCCTCTCTGTGGTGCGGGCATAAGCAGCGGAGATGATGTTGCTAATGCGCTTGTTTTAGGCTGTAAGGGAGCTTTAGTTTCAAGTGTTGTTGCAAATTCACAAACTCCCGAGAAATTTTTAAAAGAAGTTCACGGAGTTTTCTAAAAACATGAAATTTCCAGAAAAATTTATTAAAAGAGGAAAATTTAAACTTCATTCTGGGGAAGAAAGTTCCGTTTTTTATGATGTAAACAGCTTATTGACTGATAGTTTAGAATTTCAAAAGATAATTTCTACAATTCCGAGAGATAAGGTTACGTATGTTGGTATTGCTACTGGCGGAGCTATAATCGCAAGGCACTTTTCTTCTTTTGCAATGATAAAGAAATCTGAATTAAAAGGAGAAGTTGGACAAGAATATTGCTTGATTGATGATGTTTGTACAACTGAAGGCAGTTTAAGGGAAGCAATATCAATAATTGGAAAAGAACCAAAATATATCTTTGTAGTAGTTGACAGAAGAAAAGAAAAAAATCTTAAACTTATTTCTGTTTACGATGTATCAAATCAAAACCATTAAAAACAACATTAACTTGCTTTATCTATGGAAAAAGAAATAATTTATCTAGCCGCAGATCATGCCGGATTCGAGGCAAAAAAGAGGATAATAGGTTATCTTAACCAGAGAAATATCGAATTTGTTGATCTTGGAGCTCATAAATATAAAAATGATGATGACTATCCAGATTATGCGTTTAAAGTTGCGGAAAAAGTTGCAAAGCACAAAAAAGCAAAGGGAATATTGATTTGCGGAACTGGAGCTGGAATGGCAATAGCAGCTAATAAAGTTAAAGGAATTAGAGCAGTTGAAGCCTATGACAAATATTCTGCAAAAATGAGTCGATTGCACAACGACGCAAATATTCTAACACTCAGAGCAAGAAATGTGCTGCCAGGAAAAATGTTAAAAATAGTTGATGCATGGTTAAATACTGAATTCAGTGTAGAGGAAAGACACGATAGAAGGATAAGAAAAATAATGCATTATGAAAATAAAAGATGACATATCAAATAATTCCAACGGTTTTTTCCCACAACAAGAAAGAGTTTAATCTGCGTTTTAATAAATTGATTAAAGTTTCAAAAACTCTGCAAATTGATTTTATGGATGGTAAATTTGTAAAGGCAAAATCAATATCTCCAGCGCAAGTACCAAACATAAGAGGAAAAGGCAATTTTGAAGCTCATTTGATGGTAAAAAGACCATCAGATTATATAAAAAAATTAAAAATTAAGGGTTTCAAAAAAGTTATTTTTCATTACAATACCGATGATAATGTAAAAACAATTGCTAAAATAAGAGAAAATGGTATGAATGCATTTCTTGCCTTAAATCCTGAAGATAAAATTAAAGATGCTTGTTATTTGTTTGATTTAATTGACGGGATTTTATTAATGGGGCATATTCCTGGAAAAGAACACTTGTCCTTATTAAAAAAAACATTCAGAAAAATAAAAGAAATAAGAAAAATTAACAAAAAAATCGATATTCAAATTGATGGCGGTGTTAATGCAAATAACATCGGAGGACTTGCAAATGCAGGAGCAAATATTTTCAATACGGGAAGTTTCGTCTCCGAAGCCAATAACTCAAAAAGAGCTTTGAAATTGTTATCGAACGCCTAAAGAGGTAAGCTTTTATATCATCTTTTATAATTTATTTTATGTCATATAAAATAATTGCCAGAGACAAGAAGACAAAAGCAAGAGTCGGAGTATTAAAAACAAAAAGCGGGAAAATTGAAACTCCTTTCTTTATGCCTGTTGCAACAAAAACTGCCGTGAAGAACATAAGTGTTGAAGATCTTGAATCGATGGGTGCGAAAGCAATAATTTCAAACGCTTTTATCCTTTCTCTTGCTCCTGGAACAAAAATCATCAAAAAATTCTCTGGTATTAAAAAATTTATGAACTATTCTGGAATCAATTTCACTGATTCAGGAGGATTTCAAATGTATTCTTCAACTCTCTATTTAGGAAGCAACGATAAAGGTGTTTCTTTCAGAAACCCATTCAATGGTCAAAAATTATTTATCACTCCAGAGCAAGATATGAGAATACAGCTCGATATAGGAAGTGATGTTGCAATGTGCTTAGATAGCATGCCCTTAATAGAGCATAGTAAAGAAGCAATTGATAATGCTGTTAAAAAAACAACCATGTGGGCTAAAAAGTGTAAAATGTATCATGACATTTTGCAAAGAAAAATTCCTAAAAATAAAAGGCAACTTCTTTTCGGTATAACTCAGGGAGGTATACATTCTGATTTGAGAAAAAAATCTACTTTAGAATTGTTAAAAATGGACTTTGACGGATATTCTATTGGCGGCTTGGCTTTAGGAGAACCAAAAAAAGACGAATACAAAATGATTAAAGTTTGCAAAAAGATTCTACCTGAAAATAAACCAATTTATTTAATGGGTGCTGGAGATCCAGTTGAGTTATTGGAAGCAGTAAGCAGAGGCGTTGATATCTTTGATTCCCGTTTTCCAACAAAAAATGCCAGAAGAGGAACAATATTCACATCAAAAGGCAGATTAAGGCTAATGAGATCGCGTCATAGAGAGGACAAAGCACCATTGGACAAGAATTGTGATTGTTTCGTATGCAAAGATTACAATAGAGCGCACATTCGTCATTTACTTCAACAAAAAGAAGGAGTTGGTTATCGTCTTGCAAGTTATCATAACTTATATTTCCTGCAGAATTTAATGAGAAAAGCAAATGCGGAGATAAAAAGAGGCAAATTCAAATCTTTTCTTGAAAAGTTCAGGAAAAATTATAAAGATTGAACAATTGCGGGGCAAATAGTTATCTAGTTGTTGAGAAATACCAAAATAATTAAATTAGATAACCATAATCAATTTAAATGGCACGCATTCCTTTTCAATATGGATACAAATGCACTTCAGCAATATTTAACTAAAGTTCATCAAGAAATGCTAATTGATATGACTAAAAAATTAGGAAGTTATCCCATTAATTTTAATTTTGCAGAAATTATATGCAGACCTCTCTTTACTACTGCTTCTCTGGTTGTTACAGATATCGGTTCATATGAGATTTATGTATCTGCGTCTAAACATGGTAATGAATTAAGTGAAGAAGAGATTGCCATTGCAGAATTAGGTTTAGCACATGAAACTGGTCACATCTTACATATGGAATCTAATCCTGTTTGGCACAGAAGCTATAATCAAG
This sequence comes from Nanobdellota archaeon, assembly GCA_038044345.1. Classification (GTDB taxonomy): domain Archaea; phylum Nanobdellota; class Nanobdellia; order Pacearchaeales; family GW2011-AR1; genus VGKP01. The sequence goes on along the minus strand of JBBTAG010000089.1, from coordinate 1,346 downwards.
AAAGAGATTTAGTCAAAACATTTATACCTTTTCAGTCAACTCCTAGATTTAATAGACTTTTCGATTTAGGAGAAGTAACTGCTGAATATCTAGCATTGCAATTTGCAGATGAAAGACAGGGATTAGATGTATTTATTAAAAGACAGGGAGAATTAGGAAAAAGCGGAATTTATGCAAGAGTACGAAAAGCAATGAGGAGAATACCTTCAGAAAGAAGGATTGAAGTTGCAAATGTTCTAGTTAAATCAGAATACGAAGATGTTAGAAAAGTTATTGAACTTGATGAAGAAATATTTTCTGAAACCGAGAGATATATTGCTAAAAATCCAAAAGTTTTCACTCCGCCTTACCAACTTGTTATTCCAGGTTTGAGAGAGGTAATATGGTAAATAATATCATTTTATTTGCTTTTTCAACACAAGATTTAAATATCTATGATTTATTAATTCAACATGGCTAATGTAAATGTGCATAAAAGCATTGGAATTGATTCTATTATCTTAGCTATTATTATATAAAAAGCAAGTTTGTTCTTTGCCAAAACTTGCATTCATTCTTAACATGACTCTCGATAAAATAAAATATGATTTTGAAACCGGCCCTGAAGCTAGAAATATCCCTGGAAGAGAATTAGAATATTTTGTTTATCTTCTCTGGACTGCAAAACCAGAAGAAATTCATAAATATGCAAGAAAGTTGCGTTCTAATGGTTTTCATCACAGCGTTTTAACACTTACTGCAGCAGAGAGTTATTTTCCTTTTGTCAGTGAAAGTGAAAAACAACTAATGCGCGTTAAAAAAATCGCTAAAAGATTTTCTGATATGCCTCATTATTGGGAAACTTCTTTTACTAAATCGCAAGATATAAAAGCGAGGAAAAGGAAATAATAATATGTTAGATTTTAAAAAGAACGAAGAAGAAGTTTTGAAATTTTGGAAGGAGAAAAAAATATTTGATAAACTTCGATATAAAAATGCCGGTAATGAAAAATGGAGCTTTCTTGATGGTCCAATAACAGCAAATAATCCCATGGGGGTCCACCATGCATGGGGAAGAACATACAAAGACATGTTTCAAAGATTCAAGGCAATGCAAGGCTTTGATCAAAGATTCCAAAATGGATTTGATTGTCAGGGTTTATGGATTGAAAGGGAAGAAGAAAAAGACCTCGGTTTAAAGAACAAAGCAGATATTGAAAAATTTGGAATATTAAATTTTGTCAATGCCTGCAGAAAGAGAGTCGAAAAATTCTCTAAAATTCAAACTGAACAAAGCATTAGACTAGGTTACTGGATGGATTGGAATAATTCGTATTACACCATGACTGATGAGAATAATTTGCATA
>JBBTAG010000088.1:0-2012 GCA_038044345.1 Nanobdellota archaeon | reverse complement strand
CAAATCATTATTTAAATCTTTAACTGTAAAATTAACTATATAACTTCCAACATCATTCTTTGTGGCGTTAAAGCTAATATTCAATGCAGTGCCATTGAGCGTGCCCCAATAAGAACTATTGAACAATTCCCTTCCCGCTGCCGTGCTGCAATTTCTTGTACTCCAAAAAGCAACGCTGCAACTTACAAAACTAATATTGAAAGTAAAATTGATATTGTTTTCTTCATCCGCAGCGCTTACATTATAATTAAAAACAGAAGACATATTGAATGACTGATTCTGCAGATTTGTGAAATATGGTGCATCATTTACTGCTATGACGCTCACAGGCAAAATACCGCTATCCGATAATGCGCTCGAATCAGTCACTGTGAAATATAAATCTTCTGACGTACTTTGATTCAAAACACTTTTATTAACAACAAAGATTCCCAATAAAAGAGTATAATTAGTTAGTGTAGTATTAGAATTAGCTGCGAAATTCAAAGATGCTCTGTCGTTGTAATCATCTTCAATTACATAAGGTGCAATAGTTAAATTGTAAGTGCAAGAGCTTATATTGTCCTCAGTACAAGAAACAGAAGCCATTCTCTTATTAATCTCCGTTTTATTTATCCAGGGAGCAGTATTAGAAACAATAAAATAATCTGTTAAAGTTATATTGCTATTGCCATAACTACTATTACACTGAGTTTGAAAGCTCAAATTTCCCTTATAACTAAAACTTCTATTATATTCCCATAAAGAGGAAGAAGAATTATAGCTCATATTCACAAAGTCATCAAAACTACTTGTTTGATTAAATTGAATCAAACATGTCCCATTTCCATTGCTCACATTTATAGCTACCCCCGTTACGTTTGTATAATTCGCAAAAAATCGGAAATTCCAATAATTAACATCTTTTGAATGGATTGTTCCAAATGTTGAGTTTATGCTATTTGCAGTTCCGCTCGTCCAAATATTTGAAGTCGCATTTAAGTTTGTGCCTGACTTTAATGCTTGACTCGAAGTTAAAAAAATTAATCCAAATAATATTGATACAAAAATAACAACGAACAAATACTCATTACCAAATACATTTGATATCTTTCCCCTTTCTTTATTCATATCATAATAATAGAAATTGACTTTTTATACGTTTCTAAAACCAAAAAGATTTGCTCTTTTCCCTTAACAAACTACTGCCTCTATCGTCCCTATACTTCAGATTCATGAACTTTTCATGCATTGTTTCAACATTTTTTTCACAGACATAATCATGCTGTCTAAATCCGCCTCCAAAAGTCCTGGGAATATGCAGCAATTCATGAATTATCACTTTATCCTGCTCTTTCATGCTCATTTTTTCAAATATTTCAAGAAATTCTATTGCATAGTGCGCATCGACTCCAATTGCCTTTTGCATTAATTTGCCGATTGTATGGCATCGAGCAATAGTTCTTTTTGTACTGCTTCCAAAACTTCTGAAACATTTTACTCTCCTGACATCGACATGCTCCATAGCCAGCAAAGAAACAATTTCTTCCATTCTCTTTTGCAAATCCTCCGCGTATATGTATTTCATCTTGCCTCTTTTATTTCATCTAGTTATTTTGCCTCTTTTTACACCAAATCAAAATAAAATCATGTTTTTATACTTTATCGTAAAACAGGCGTGCATGAATAAAGCAAACCTTTATTCATGCACATATCCATTATTCTATCTTTAACTTCTACTTCCTTCCTATTTCCATTAAAATCAACCTTAGTATCAACAACAAAAGTATAACGTCTCTGCACATAATCATAATGCCCATCTACCCATGCCCAACCTTTATCTTTTGTGCTAATTTTATTCATCTCTCTAAAAAATACTGTGGATATCTTTTCAGGAACCATTATTCTTAGTTCATAAATTATTTGATTAATCATAAAAAGGCTCTGCACATTAAGTTATTAAATTTATATAGGGTTGGGGGCAAATTAATTGAATAAGCGTCCACTATGAACCTTTGTAAAGGAGGTGTCAT
>JBBTAG010000087.1:0-3182 GCA_038044345.1 Nanobdellota archaeon | reverse complement strand
ACAAAATTGACGGCGGAAAGAGATTTATGGAAGCTTAAATTTGATGCGAAAGATAAATATGTGGAGAGTTTTAGCAAAGAACTTTATTCTCTTAGGAGTTCGAATTCTTCTTATCTGGATCAATTTATTTCATATTCAAATGAAGTGAGCGTTTTGAAATTAGAAAACGTTGCTCTCAATGCGGGCTTAAATAATCACTCTAACAAGGCAGCATTGGCTATCTTGCAGTTAGAAAATCAAAAGAAGGTTGTTAGACCTGCTCCTTCTATCGGTTTGCAGGTTGTTGTTCCTCAAGTGGTTGCTTCATCTAAGGATTCAAAAAAAGATTCGTCTTTGGAAGACAAACTAAATATTTCTCAAAAAGAAAGTAATGTGCCAGTACAGGCGGGCAATTCTCAACTTGCTGATTCAACTATTAAACAATTGGAACAAACAACTCATTATAATCCTCATAAAAAATTTAGATATGGTGGTTCTTTTTCTCAGAAACAAGCAGAAGTAAATATAAAAGATTTCCGTAAAAATTTTACTAAAAGCCTAACAATTGTTGATGGTGGGCCAATTCCTCTGGCAACTACTATGCATTCATCTAATAAAAAAAATATTTTTTCAGTAATTGGAGTTGCTTTAGGCAGACCACAAGAATATGTTCAATACGCTGAAAACAAAGACTCAACGAATTCAGGACAAAACCTGAAAAATGCGGGAAGAGATTTGAAGAAATCTGGAAAATCAGCGGGCAGTTTAAGTACGTTAGTTTATACGGGTAATAGTCACGATGAAATAACTGAGAACAATTTCAATTATAAAAAATTAGGGCAAGAATTTGGTGAGGGCTGGAAAGATCTATTTGTTGAAGTAGGCGGGCCATTTGCCAAAAAGCATTATTTTGAAGGCATTCGACACCCTATAACTGGCGTTTTAAAATGGCCACTTGGAATCTTTGCTAGTGTTCCTAGAGCCATAGTAAGAACTGTAAATCCCTTTCTTGGAGGAAAACTTGACAATGTGGTTTATCCGATAAAAGGAATACATGATGGTGTAGTGGACACGGTTGTAGCAGATATACCTCAAGCTATATTGAATGCCCCAAGAGTTATATTCAAACCATTACCTGATAAAATAGAAAAAGGTGCAAATGCTCTATGGAGTGTACCTGCAGTTACAGTTCCTCGCTGGGCTGCAAATTCTCTGAAAGGACACGGAGTTAGTAATGGCCGGAATATAGTTAAATCTGCAGAGAAAAAATCAGACTTTGGTGTTTGGGCTGAAACTTCTTCAATATATTTGATACCTAAAATAGTGAAAGATTTAAATCATGATAATGGGGAAGTGGGTGGTGGAGGACATGGTGGAGAAGGCGGAGGAAACGTAGGCGGAGGCGGACATGGTGGAGAAGGCGGATTATAAAATGAAAAAAACAAATTTAATAATCGGAATATTTGTATTGATTTTTTTAGCAGTCTTAGTAAGTGCTGACGTGAATCAATTGCAGAGAGGATTTTATAGTTCTATAAGTGATAATGGAACTGCTGTAAGAACGACAAATCCTGTAAACGATTTTAATGTTATAGGATTTGTATGCGCAAATGAAGATTGCAGTATTGTTAATGGAACTCTTTGGAATGGGAATGTTTTAAACTCTGGAAGCAATAATGAATTAACTCTAACTTACCCCGAAGTACTTTTGCAAAAAGGTTATGGATTATTCTTTTACAAGGAGGGTTATATCCCTTATGAATATAGAGCAGACTGGAGAGGAAATGGACAGGCCGATAATAATAATGTATTCTTGTCTAAGAAAGAAAATTGTCAGGTTCCGATAAATGATTTAATGATATCCCATTATGGAGATAAGATACTAGTTAATGCCACACTAAGTTCAGATGTTTCTTCAGCTGTATCTCATGCTGGACCATTAAATTATGTTCCTGATTCAATAGCTCATCTCTATTCAATTGATGCAGATGTTACATTCAAATTGAATGGACCAGAAAACGCAGAAATGAGCGACAATGTAAACCTACCTTTTTCAGAGCATAAGAGGGTTTATGCTGAATTTGGAATAATAAAAGCAGGACAATATAATATAAGCGTTACATCCAACGCAAATGATGTTAAGTGTGTAAATTCAATCCCACTTACAGTATACAGCAATTTATTAATAGAAGATAATAGAACAAATGTAACTCTTCCAACTATTTCAATATTAAGTCCTGAAGCTAAGACATATAACACAAGAAACATATTGGTAAACCTTAGAAGCACAAATGCGACTTCTGTATTCTATAATTGGATTGGTGTCAATGTAAGTTATACTTCTCCGCAATATGTTACATTTAATGAAGGAAGCAATACTTTAACTGCTTATGCGGTAAATGATGTTACAACGGCTCATACTTCTGTAACATTTAATGTTGATACTTCTCAGAATAATCAAACTAATAATCAAACCAATGGTAGTGATACAACTCCACCAGCATCTGTAACTAATCTTCATCTAATTAGCAGAGGAACATCCTATCTAAATTGGGGTTGGACAAATCCAAGTGATTCTGATTTTAGCCAGGCAATTATTTATATTAATGGCATTAATGTATTGAATACAAGCAACAATTATTATAATGCGATAAATTTGCAACCAAATTCTACTTATACAATTACAATAAGGACAAAAGATTTAACTGGAAATGTCAACACAACTCTGGTAAGTAATACGGCTACAACTTTAAGTCTGCCTAGTAATTGCACAACAAATTGTAATAATGTTACAGAGCCTGATGAAAAAAAGAGTGATGGCGATAAAAAGAGCAAAAGATTAGTGCTAGAACCGTATGAAGAGAATGAGAGTATTGCAGGGCCAATATTTTTAGAAGAGAATGTAATAAGTCTTGAAAAGAGTAAGCAAAAAGTATTTGATTGGAGTTTAGTTATTTTGATATTGTTTGTTTTGGGAAGTATTTTGCTTTTAATCTTAATAATAATATTGTTAATGGGCAGAAGATAGATTAAATTAAAGATATTTAAAAAAGTGTGTTAAATTTTCCCTTTTAAGCTTTATGAATTGGTAATCTTTATAATTTCTCGTGATTTTTTCTTCCTAAGTGGCTTAAATACATATATCTTAAACTGGACTTGCTGAATTTTCCTTTTAAATGCCTAACCGAAAAATAGTAGTAGCA
>JBBTAG010000086.1:0-10220 GCA_038044345.1 Nanobdellota archaeon | reverse complement strand
ACAACATGACATCTCCATTTACAACTTGGCTTTCCACATTTGTATATAATTACAATCAGACAACTCCTGCGAATTTGTATACTGATGCAGTTGTAAGTGGAAGCAATGCTTCTTGGTTAAGCACTTACAACGCTACCTATGCAGCAAATATGGCTAATAATTCCTGGAATGAATCATATGCGAATACAAAATATGCAGAAATTAAATGGGGGTATAATATGACTTCTCCATTTACAACTTGGCTTTCCACATTTGTATATAATTACAACCAAACAACACCAGCAAATGCATATACAAATACAAAAGTTGGAACTGCCAATTTGCATATACATGATGCACTAAATATAACCTCTCCACTTTGGGTTAACAAAACTGGCGACACCATGACTGGAAATTTGAATATTTCATCTAAAAATGTGACTTCTGTAGATTGCATAGTTTTTGCAAGCGGGGGTAAAATATGCTCGGCTTAATATGAGAAATAGAATCTTATTTGTAATTATATTTTTTGTATTATTTCTTTCAATATTTACAAGTCCTTTGGTTCGGGCTTCTCCAATTGAAAATGTTTGGTATAATACACTAGCTTTTCTTAGAATCATTGAAATAACAAATGCTAATCATCTTAACTCTGATAGAGTTGTTATTTCTGATATTTATAATGAAGTGAAGGAACTTGATAATATCTGGAGCGAAGAAATTCCAGACGGAGAGTATGTTAGAGTTAAATTTGAGCACAAATTGACAAATAAAAATGACATTACAATTTACCCAAGAATTGTTTCAGGAAATCCAAAAATAGAGGTTTATGAAAAAGGCAAAAATGAAGTTATTGCTGAATTTTCAAATTTAAATAATAATAAATACAATAAATTCTTTTTAACAAACTTACAAGGAACCAAGGATGTTTTTGACTTGCGAGTTGTTGATGGGAGCATAGAGATTGAGCATATAATTGACCCTGAAGAAACTGTAGCAGCAGTACTTGTAGAAGAACAAAGTACTGATGTACCCTACACAACCTGCACTGCGAGCAATGTGGGTGCAGATGATACTCTTTACTGCGGGGCTACTTTAACTATAGATGGAGGAGAATTTGGTTATGTAAACTCGACCCATACCTCCAGTGTCACGTCTGATGCAACATTGAACAATGTAACTATCTGCACGAGATTTTTCCTTACGAGTAAATTAGATGATAATGCAGCAGATACAACAAAAATATATGTAGGAGAAAACTCTACAGGCTCATGGGCGTATACACAAGTAAATAGCTGTTCTGGAACAGGTTGCACAGCGTGGGAAACAGAAGCCACTAGGTGCTATGATGTAATTGGAACAATAAATACAGCTATAAAGGCAAAAAATGTTCAAATTTCTATTTATGTATCCCAATCAGATGCAGATAATAATCAGTACCCTTCTGTAGATTATAACTATGTTTACATAAATTACACAACCCCTCCAGACACAATTTATCCAACTTTTAATAACTATTGGGATGATAATGCAAGTTTAACAGGTTCGGGAACAGGTAACTTTAATGTAACACTTACAAACACAAACGGAACTGTCTTGCTTGAAATTAATAATACAAATATAACAGCAACTAATTTAACTGCAAGTGTTTATAATGTCTCTTATTCTTTTACTTCAGCAGGAACTTATACTTATAGGTGGCACTCTTGGGGCAATGGAACAGATAATAATTATAACAAATCAATTGATAGAAGTTATACTGTAAATTCTTCTGACATCTGCACCTGTCCAGGATTAAATAATAATTGGGAAATAAATATGGCAGATTATTGTGTTATATCCACCACTTGCAATTTAGGGACAGGAAATATAACTTTTATCGGAATAGGCAATGCAACTTTTAATGTCCTAATCTCAACTAAAAATATGGAATATCCCACAACAGATCAAACATTATTCATTGGTCCTAGTGCTATGATTAGGACAGGGTAAAATGAAAACAATAAATATTTTGATAATAATCTTATCTTTCTTTAATTTGCTTTTTTTAATTCAATCAGTATCAGCCATACTCATTAGTTCTGAAAATTATTCTGTTGGTTTGGCTGGAACAGGAATGGCAGCGGCAGTTCCTTCATCAACTAACTATAGCTCAATTTCTTTATCAGAGGCAAAAGGAACAACAAGAAATGCAGAATCAAACTTATTAACAGCAAACATGGGCTTTTTTGAAAATACCACCTACCATAGAACAGTCAGCATAACATCTTATTCAATATCTCCACGCTCTGCTGTCGTTAGCTCAACAATTGGATTGTCTATATCTGCATTAAATGTTCAATCTGTATGGGCGGTAATAACCTCCCCAAATTCGCAAGTGCAAACCATAAATCTCGTAAATAATGAATTCGTGGTTTATAATCCTCCATCTGTCGTAGGAACATATACTGTTGTATTCTATGCAAATAGCTCTTCTGGGACAATTGCGAGCGCTGTGGATTATTTTGAGTTGACAGAACAGGTTACTCCTTCCGTCCAACAGCCATCGGGAGGAGGTGGTGGCAGCAGCACAACTACATTTATAGAACGGTGCACATATCTTTGGGATTGCACACCTTGGAGTTTATGTGCAGATGGAAAACAAACAAGAAAATGCAAAAATACGGGAACATGCAATGGAACTGAAAGCAAGCCATTAGAAGAAATGCAATGTTCAATAGCGTTATTTGACGTTTCATTAAAATTAAAAGATTTAAAATTGACTGAAGACAGGATCTTGATATTTAACATAGATTTAACTGAAAAGATGGGTGTGGAGAAAATTGATGTATATATAAAATACACAATTATCAATAAAAATAATGAAGAAATATTCAGCCAGATAGAAACAAAGGCAGTGCAGAAAAATTTGTCCTACCAAAAAGAATTAGAAGACTTGAGGCTGGTTGATGGAGAATATACATTAAGAGTGGATATATTTTATGGATATCAGCAAAGAGCATCCGCAGAACAGAGAATTAAAGCGGTAAACGGGAAAATGAAAACAGAAGAGCATATATCAAATATTCAAAAGATAACCGGAATTTTAAGCAATTATAAGATTATTACTACTATTATTATTCTAATTAGTTTGCGCCTGCTATTAATATTTAAGAAAAATGAATATCTGACTAAATTTGAAAAAACAAGATGGAAGAGAAAATATTTTGTCTATAATCTGCTAGCTCTGTTAATTTTTGCACTTTCAGTAATAATTATCAAAACAAATATAACTGGCAGGATTATTGATGGTTTATCTTCTTATAATCTAAAATTAGTATTAGTACAATTTATAATAATCCTATTTATTGTTTCATTAATTGCACTAAGGAAAAAGATTATTCTAATTTGTAAAAAGATTATTGGATTTTTATTAGATGGAATTAAGGATACTGAAAAATACCCTCGTAATCGTCTCAATGGATTAGCTAACAAAAAAGTTTATTTAGAAAGCGGGCATTATCTTGGAAAAGTAATTGATATTATTTTAGAAGAGAATAGGATTGATAGCCTGAAAATCAAAGTAGACAAAAAACATAAGTTTAAGACAAAAGGAGTGATAATTAACTATAAATATGTAAAGAGTGTTGGGGAAATAATAATTATTGACAATGAAATTTCTAAAAAACTAGAAGATAATCAACCTATAAATATCTTCTAATTACATCAAATATTATAATAATGGGGCCAATTTTTCAATAGAGAACATTTATATAAACTTTAAGAAAGTTTAACAAAGCAAGGGTTTGCTTCGCAAACATTTATAAATCATTTTTTCTCTCTGATAACATGTTAAGATTAATTAACGCTACAGAAGCTAAACCTGGGACTACAATTATGGTTGATAATGAGGCATGCACAGTAAGAAGCAACGATATTTCTAAAACGGGAAAACATGGTGCAAGCAAATGCAGAATGGAATGCATCGAAATTTTCTCTGGAAAGAAGAAAATTGTTGGCTGCCCAGGGCATGACCGATTTGAAGTTCCAATGATTGATAAGAAAAAAGCTCAAGTTCTTTCAGTAAGTGAAAATACTGCAAATATAATGGATCTTGAAAGTTTTGAAACAATTGAACTGCCATTTATGGAAGACATTAAATCCGACATCATTCCAGAAAAACAGGTTGAATATTGGAATATCGAAGGTAAAAAAGTAATAATGAGGGTATTCTAAAGATGGCAACAAAATTACCAATAGCACAAACAAGGATGTTTCACAATGTTTTTGTCTGCAGAGACTGCAGCAGAAAGATAAGAACCCAGGCAGTAAGAGTTATTGCCAGAAAAGTCAAATGCCCAGGATGCGGCGGTCATACATTTAGGCCAATACGAAAGAAATGATTAAATCAAATAAATTAAAAGAAGAGGATAAATTAAATGTTTAACTATAAATTTTTTGATATTGGTTTGTTAATATTGACCGTAATTGCACTAAGCATCTTTGTCTATAAAAAAAGAAATAAAATTTCAATTGATGGTCCAATGTACCTTTACAGAACAAAAATTGGAATGAAATTAATTGATTGGTTTGGAAAAAAGCATGCAAAATTCCTCGATATTATGTTATGGCCTTTGCTTATAACATCATATGGCTTAATGATATTTGGAGTTGTTTATTTTCTTTTTATCATTTTCCAATATTTGACTGACCCCATAATTGTTGAACTTGTAAAAGCTCCGCCTATTTTACCAATATTCCCATACTTCACTGAATTTTTCGGACTAAATTCATTTTTCCCTAATTTTTATTTCATCTCATTTATTATTTCAGTAGGAATAGCAATAGTCGTTCACGAGTTTTCACATGGAATCTATGCCAAAAGATTTGGAATTGGAATAAAATCAACCGGCTTTGCTCTATTGCGATTGTTCAAAATCCCTCTGCCATTTTTTGGAGCATTCGTTGAACAAGATGATAAACAAATGGTCAAAGCACCAAAAAAAGCCCAGCTTACAATCTTAGGCGCCGGAGTATTCTCAAATATGATTGTAACTGTTCTATCAATAGGACTTTTATGGCTCTTCTTCCTTGCATCTTTTCAGCCAGCAGGAATTGTTTTCAATGATTATGCTATAACAACAATAAATTACTCTGAAGTTCAAACAATAAATGATTTCTCAGTATACAATTTTAATGCAGAAGACCTTGCAATGTTAAATCAAAGTGAATATGTCAGGCTTGGAGTGCATGACATTTATTTCTACACAAGCACCTATGCAATAAATAGAACCTTTAATTCAAACATAGAACTCTTGAATGCATATGAAGACGCTCCAGCATTCAATGCAAAATTGAAAGGACTTATCACTAATATTGATGGTAAAAAAATAACTTCAAGAGATGGACTCTCCATAGCAATCAAATCTCATCAACCCGGAGATAAAATACAAATAGAAACCTTGTACAATAATCAAAAATTGAATTATGATCTCACTCTCGCTAACCGTTCCGGTGTTGCATATCTAGGAATATCTTCTTCCAGTTCTTCTCCCGCTTCACCATTGAAGAAAATAATATATTATCTTAGCATGGTTACTCCTAAAAAAATAAACTATTCGACCGGTGTAGTATATCAATCAAAAATTGGTAGCTTTGGAATATTCTTATTCGATATGATTTGGTGGGTCATTTTGATTAATTTCGCGGTTGCCATCTGTAACATGCTTCCAATAGGAATTTTTGATGGTGGAAGATTTTTCATGTTGTCTGTTTGGGGAATAACTGGAAAAAAGAAATTTGCTGAAAGTTCATTCAAATGGGTGACAATATTCTTCCTCGTCTTGCTTGCCATTTGGATGGTTAAATGGTTTTCAAGTTATTTCTTTTAAATCGAAAAGCATAGAGTTTTTATAGCCTGAACTTTTGAACTTTTAATGAAATTTAGAAGCTTAACAGATGTACAAAGCACAGAAGCAGATCAATATAAGGAACCTATTAGTGCTCTTAAACCAGGTGAAAGACCAAGTTATGTAAATTACATTGATTTTTTTGAAGAATTAAACCAATATCCTTTTGGATTGTCTCGGAGATATTTAATATAGTCCACCATCTGCTCTAAATTAGGAAAGCCTTGCAATAATCTGTTTTTCAGAAAGAAGCTCCTCTTTCCCAGTATTCATATTTTTTAATTTAAATTTTTCTTTGCTAACTTCTTCTTCACCAATAAATATAACATATGGAATTGAATAAGCATTGGCATACTCAAGAGCTTTTCCAATACCAGAATCATTCATTATGCAGGAAACTGATTCTTTCCTTAGTTTTTTTATCAATTTGAAAGATTCAGAATCCTGCTCAATTGATATCACCATTACTTTTGCTGAAGGTTCAGGATTAATTTTAGCAAGAGCTGTAACCCTTTCCAAGCCAAACGAGATTCCAACTGCCGGAATCTCTCTATTCAAAAATTTCCCAACCAATTTATCATATCTTCCGCCGCCAGCAATTGAACCCTTTCCAGGCTCCTTAACTTCAAATATATTTCCAGTATAATAACCAAGACCTCGAGCCATGAAAGGATTAAATTTAATCCTTAAGCCATATCTACCACATAAAGAAATTAATTCAACCAAATCAGCTGCTCCATCAAATGCATTCTCTTCAAAGAATGAAAGCGGTTTCTCCATCAGTTTAAACAAAGTCAGAATTTTATTAGGGTCAGAAAAAACTCTAAGGTTTGCCTTTACTGCATCTTCGCCTATCTTTTCCATCTTATCCAATTCCTTCATAACTCTCTTAGGCTCAGAAATCTCGCAGCTCTCAATCATAGCTGAAAGAAGTTTCCTATTGTTAACATTTATTTCAGAATCAATTTTCAATTCTTTTAATATATCTGCAACGACTGCAAGACACTCGGCATCTGCTTTTATAGATGCATCACCAACAATATCAATATCACACTGCACAAATTGCCTGAACCTATCTGCTGCGATAGGCTCATCCCTGAATATTGGACCTAATTGATATCTTCTAAAAGGCAATTTTATATTTGGATTTTGCTTGAAAATTCTAGCCAGCTGAAATGTGAACTCATATCTCAGCCCAAGGTTCCTTCCAGCCCTGTCTTTCAAACGAAATCTATCAGAAACCGCTTCATCTTCTTCTTCATTTGGCAATGAAGAAGGTTTCATTAACTCATCAAATTCAACTACCGGTGGCTCTATAGGAACAAATCCATACGTCCTAAAATATCGCTCAATGACTTTTTGCACAGAAAGCCTTTTCAAAGATTCAGGCGGAAGAAAATCTCTAAATCCCTTAACTGTATCAACTTCTATTTGCATTTTTAACTCCTTCTCCAATTACGAAAATATTAGACATAAAGGGTATAAAAAGATTGAGATAACTGAGGTTACAACTAAGTTTACTTTCTACAATGCCGAAAACTCCTTTGTGTTCTCATATTCTTTCCAGAAAAAGAGGGTTTTTATACTTATTGTCAATACAGTACCTACGCAACTGGCTCATAATCCTCTAACTTAATTATCTTATTCCATAAACTCTTTAGTTCATTCATCAGTGCTTGTTTGAACAAATAACTTTGTATTTTTCCATTTCTCATCAATTGCCAAAGATTAAACAACAATCCTGCAAGAACAAATGCGAAATTATATATACTCAAACAATCTTATTTTAAAATGGTACAGATTGTAAGTTTAGCACTTTCAGGAATTTTAGCAATAGTATTGGGTCTTTTAATTCTTTTTTTTCCAAAGTTCCTTAGATGGGGTGTTGGGATCTATCTTCTTGTAGCTGGGGTTCTTCAGATAATTGCAGGGTATTAATTGTGTAATTTAATAATGACAACATTATAGAAATATTTAAATACTGTCTAATTTTACATTTATCATGAAAAAAAATGTTTTAATATTGTCAGTATTCATTTTCTTACTGGTTTTTACATCAGCAATAGTTTCTGCTGAATTTCCTCCTGTTTCAGTTCTAACAGCAGATACAGATTGCAGTGCTAAAGACAATTACAATGTGGGCGATTCTGTTTACATAAACGTCACCAATTTTGGAACAGGCTCACACATTTGGTCAATAATTGGTCAGGGAAATTCATGTAATCCAAATGTAACTATAGCAGGTGGCTCCTTTTTTGTACCCAGTTATCCTAGTTCAGTGTGTTTCAATGCTTATAACATCACATTAGACAATTGCGGTGAATATAATGTGACAGTTTATGACTGGTTCTTTGGAACACAAAGTACAGACTATCATGTCGATAATGAAGTAATTTATGTCCCAGAATTCGGCTTAATTGCCGGAACAATAACAATAATGGGCGCACTTTTGGCTTTTCTTCTGATAAGAAAGAATTAATTCTTTTTAGCACGCTCAATAAACAAAGGCTTTTCGTACATTGTTAACTTAACGGGTGTTAAGAACATCAAAAAAATTTAATTCTTTTTCTTACGTTTTCTTGGTTTATTCCAATAAGGGCTTTTACATTCAGGACAAACAGAGGGTTCTTCATTCCCTCTTGGTATCCATTTATGCTGACATCTTTCGCATTGAAAACCCTCAACCTCAAATTTAACTTTTCCCATAGTTATTATACTATTAGCAAGTATATAAACTTATCGTATATTATTAACTACCGAAAGGTTTAAATAGTTAATATACCTAACTAATATATGAATAACAACGTATATAATAATATAGACTGCGAAAATTGTAAAAGTCATAATATCAAAAAAGACGGATTAAGAAAGACCGAGAATAGAGGACTTATTCAGAGATACAAATGTAAGGATTGTGGTTATAGATTTACTCTTGATGATGGCTTTTACAGAATGAGAAATACACCTCAAAAGATAACTCAATCAATAGACTTATTTTATCGTGGCGTATCTACTCGCAAAGTCCAAGAACATTTAGGAGTATTCTATCCTCATAATGCCTCACATATGAGCGTTTATAATTGGGTTGTAAAATATGCAAAAATGATAAGCAGTTTTACAAATAGATTAAAACTTAATGTGGGCGAAGAAGTGCAAGTAGATGAGGTCGAATTTCATAGAAGAAAAAACCATCAACAAAAAAGAGGAGTAGATAAAAATTGGTTTATAGATTCTGTTTGCCCTGAAACTAAGTTTATGGTATCATCTGAATATACAAAGACAAGAGGTCAGAGAGATATTAATTGTGTAATTTCAAGAATAAAGCAGAGAACGGGCGAACAAGTGAAAATGGTTACGACCGATGGATTAAACGCATATCCAAAAGTCATAAAGAGAAATTGGGGATGGAATAATAAATTACAGAGGTATAATGTGTTTCATAACAGAAATGTTATGAGTGAAAATGAAGGCAATTTTAATCATCCTATTGAAAGGTTGCATAATTCAGTAAGAGCGAGAACAAAAACATTTAGGGGTTTTCATGGTTCTATAAAATCAGCTAACGCTATAATGAAAGGATATGAAATTTATTATAATTTCATTACAAAACATCAGGCGATTAAGAAATGCCCTTATGAGTTGGCTATTGCGGATCAAGATATGAAGGAATTTTTGAAAGAGATTAAAAATAAATGGTTAGGGTTGATTTATCTGGCAAAGGAATAGATAAATACAAAGGTTTTTAAATAGAGATCACATGTGATACAACATGACAACAGAAGATACTAAAGAACCAAAACAAAAAAGGAAGTTTAAAAGGGCTTTACGTATCAATGATGATTTATATGATCGATTAGCTACATTGACAAAAAGAAAGGGCATGACCATATCTTCTGGCGCAGAGCAAGGCATTCAATTTTTTTTAGAACTTCACGAAAATGATTATGAATCGGTAATGGAAGAAATATCAAAACAATCTCTATTAAAACTAAATAAAGACAATCTTTCTAAAATGCTTAAGCTTTCAGATGAAGAAACAAGAGAAGCAATAGTAAAAATATTACAGAAAGGACAAGTCACATTATATGAGGGGTCTATTGATGAAATAGAAAGAAGCATACCTGAAATAAACAGGGAAAAACCAAAAGAAGCAGTTGCAGTTGTCAGAATACCAGAAACAGATTTTAAAGCAGAAGTTTTTAAATTAAATGATAAAATAATACGGGGAGCATTCGGCAAAATAGCAAATTTAAAATGTAAAGTTGATGAACAAATGTTGATTGATTTCAGCATGGGAAAAAATACTAAAATAAAGATTTCTTTATTTGTTTTAAAAAAATATGATGAAAATGG
>JBBTAG010000085.1:0-5900 GCA_038044345.1 Nanobdellota archaeon | reverse complement strand
CATAACATAATCTTCTCCTGGAATAGTGTTTCCAAGATTAAGCCAATATTGATTATACTCCGCATACACGGGATCAGGTATTGTCCAGGTATTCAAAAAAACAGGTCTTTGATCCTGGGCATCAGCATTATTAGTGCCTGACAAAAAACCTGCAGCAGAAGCAGCAATTCCCGCTCCGACAAGCAGGCTTTCTAGACCTTTTCCGATTCTTGATTTCATCTTTGCATTGCTCATGTTAATTTTGCTCAGAAAAAGTTCTGAGGTGCTGTCACCCCATTGATTTTATAATCGCTTTCAGCTTATAAATCTTTTGAATTTTTCCTTATTTTCTTTTTAACCTGTCTTTTAAGAAGATTAAACAAAGAATCAAGCACAGATTTTGGAATTTCAATTGCTTTTGAATTATTTAGTTTTTCAAGCCTCTCCCCAAGTGTCAAAATTGCAGATTCGTTGCCTAACTTAACCTGGTTTTCTGCTTCATTAACAAGAATATTCCAGTTTATAGATGTTTTTTTTACTATCATAGTGATGTCGTCCAAGTCTTTTTCTCTTGAAGTTGCGCTTTTCATTATTATCACATCACACGGATCAGCAGATCTTACTATCAAATTTTTTCCAAATTCATGCATCTGATTGGCTCTTTCTTTCATTTTATCTGAAAATGTTGAGGTTATTATCTTATTCATAAATAAATCAAATCTGCAATCCATCAGTGTCAGCATGAGGGGAGTATTTTTTTTCACACCATATATTAAAGTTATGTTCGATTCTTTAGCACCCAACTTTTTTAGAGATATAATAAATTCGTCTCTGTCACTTTTTTTATCAAAAACGAAGTCGACATCCAAGGTTGCATCCTTAAGGCTTCTCAACATCATTGCAGTTCCTCCAATTGTATAAATCACAATCTTTTTTTCAAGTGCATTGCCTATGGCAATAAAAAGTTCTTCTTGCTGTTTTATGTCTATCATCTTTTATAATCCTCCAGATCTGAAACGTTTAATGGAATATAAATTTTCCATCTTTTTTCAATGTCTTGAAAATTGTCCGAAGACAACGGGGAAATCATATAGACAAATTTTTTTGATTTATTTCTAATTGCGTTGTTTTTGAATCTTTTTGGCATCTTTTTTATTTTTCTGACAAATTTTTTTGCAACTTCATATAAAGCAACAATCTGAGCTAGTAATTCTTCCTTCTTTGCTAATTTATACAAACGACTCCAATTTTTTATTTTTGTAAACAATCCAAGAGATGCAATCAAATATCTTATGTCTCTTTGTTTTATGGCATAAATAAGCAATTCTTCATAGGAAGGAATCCTACCATGAACATAGTGCGGACTAGAAGAAGCCAGTTGAATTGGCGAATTCTCATTAATCATTTCAGTATAGCTCTTGCCATTCCATTTATTTCTCAAAGAAATGTAATATAATCTTTTTTTCCCAGCACCGTATGAAGTTTCCACTAATCCAAGTTTTCTCAATCTATACAGAATATAGATTGCTTTGGTTTTGTTTATCCTAAGCCTTTGGGCAAAAGTTTCCAAAGTATAAAATCCCTGGATATACTCAACAAGTGCATTATATTTATTGCTTCCTTTTATCATTATTAAATGTATGATAACTAATATATAAACCTTTCTATTATTTAAGAACATTCTTAAATGTATGGGCAATAATATATAAACAAAGTCAAAATATTTTTAACAATAATGGTATTCTTTCTATTCTATTATGATATTGATTAAGGTTATGCAGATAGATATTTTTTGTTCATGGAGCACTTTAACGAACAATCTGGAGTAAGAAAGGTCATAAAGTAGAGAAAAGCAGAAATTGAAACAATAAGACGGATCACATTATAGTTCTATAATCTCTTTTGTTTTAGAAATAACTTCTTTTGCCAGATTGAAAAGGTCATTATACAAATCTTCTTTGAGAGTTAAACTTGTGCTATATTGATATTTTTCCCTTATTTCCAAGCTTGTTTTATTTTCTTGTGCTTTAGTATCCAATATGGCGATTTTATCCAATAGGTTTTTTTCAAAGTTTATTTTTTTATCTTCTATTAAGCTTGAAATAAGTGCAAAGGTGCATTCTTGATTTCCAGATTCATATCCGAATTTTGCAGCAATTGCCAATAAACAATGGTACATTGAATAAAAAACAGTGCTTGCACTAATATCAGAATAATTTCCTTTATTTAGATATTCTGTAGCATTCAAATAATGCTCAGCTTTTGAGATAAATTTTCTAGCCAAATTCTCATCGGGATTTGTTTTAACAAGTCCTCTATGTTTTTCTCCTTCTTTTAACTCTTTTTCGGCTTTTCTTAAACATCAATTTACTTTATCTTTTATTTGACTCATTTTTTATTAACTCTATAAATTTATCTTCGCCGATGATGACAACTCCCCTTATAGCATTTAAAATCACCTTGTCTTTTTCATTTATATTTTTTTCCAAGTCTTTCCCACTTTGATATATTGGATGTATCTTTTTAATATTTATATTATTAATTGATTCTATTTCTTTTTTAAGATGATCAAACTTTTTATTGCTCGTAATCAACAACACATCAATATCGTTTGCTCCTTCGTATTTTGTCAAAACTGATCCAAATAGTATTATGATATCGGCACTTGAAATTTTTTTTAATTCATTAATCCATCTTCTTACATAGGGATGTGCCTGTTCAGTTTCTCTATTCAATAAGAATTTAACGTATTGTGCAGCATAATCCTTCTTAAGATCCAAAGTGTAATAAATTCCCTTGCCTATTTGTTTTGAGTTGACTATTTTTTCTTTTTCTAGTTTTTTCGCTATCTTTAAAGCACCCATGTGGCTCATCCCAATTTTTTTAGCCATGGTGCGTGCGTTAAATTCTTCCCGAGGGTTTTTAATTAATTTTAAGATAAAATTCATTTCATTTATCGTTATGTCTCTCATTTTCTATGTATCCTTACAGTTTATATATATAAACTATAGGTTTATATATCTTTCGTTCATACTTTATGCTTATTATTCGGTGTAGGAAAGTCATAAAGCAAAGAAAGGCAGAAAGTCAAATTACATATCTTAGAATTGAAATTTTGAAATCAATCTAACGATGCTTTTCCAATATCTTTAAGATCATAGCAGTAAACTTCATGACCATTAAATTCAGAAGTTTTTTTTATGAACGATTTTGCAAATACTGCGAATTTTTCTTTTCTTTTTCCGATGTTCCAGTCTACTAATTTTGCTTTTTCTTCAAGATCCTTTAGAATCTCAAGTGGATTAACCTTCTCTTTCCATTTACATTCTCCCAATAAGATTTCTTTCTTTTCATTATTTAAAGCGACAATATCTATCTCATTATCTTTATACCACCATTTACCTATCTTATTAAAATTATTGGAAAATTGATTGTAAATAAAATCTTTACAATATTTCTCGAATTTAAAACTTGCATATCTATCAAATTCATCTTTAAGAGAAGAGATAATGTTGAAATTTCCTTTTTCTATTTCTTGCTTATTTAGATAAACAAACTTAAACCAAAAATCAAAGAAGTTATCTTTAATGCCATAAAGAGATTTTTTAGATTTCAACTTTTCTTTGGTGCTGTGTGTAATGGGGGTTATTTTTTCAACAATATCCAACGATTCAAGAATTCCTATATATTTTGATAATAAACTTTTATCTAAATTTGTTTTTTGCTTTATTTCATTGAAGCTGGTTAAACCTCCCGCGATTCCTGAGATAATAGACATATAATTAGAAGGATCTCTAAGTTCCTCCCTCATTAATATTTCAATTTCTTCGTATAAAAACTCCCCTTTTGAAAAAAGCTTATCTTTTAAATTATCAATGAAATCCTTTTCATCAGTAAAAATATTCAAATAGCCTGGAATCATGTCTATAACTGAATAAACATTAACTAGATCTTCTTGGCTGTATTTTGGGAAAAATTCTCTTAAATGTGATATATTCATTGTTTCAACTTTCCATTGCCCCGTTCGCCTGCCATAAAGTGGGCTTTTATAATCTAATGCATATTTTTCCATCATTCCGATACTGGAGCCTGAGAGAATGAGCATTAATTTTGATTTTTTTAAATTAGAATCCCATTTGTCCTGCAAGACTGAGACGATTTCAGGAAATTTTTCAACTAAAAACGGAAATTCATCTATTATTAAAATAAATCTTTCGTTTGATTTCTTTAAAATATAATCAAAAATTGCATCCCAATTCATAAGGGGATTATTTAACAAGGTAGAGTCAGCAAACTTTTCAATTAGAAGATTATTAAATCTCTTCAAGGTGTCTTCCTTAGACTCTAATCTTCCAATGAAATAAAGATGATTTTTGCTATTACAAAACTTGAGAATAAGTTCCGTCTTTCCAATCCTTCTTCTTCCATATAAAATTAATAGCTCTGCATTTGATGTTTTATACTTTTTATCTAAAAATTCCAGCTCTTGTACTCGGTTTATGAATCTACTCATGAGTATATACTCATGAGTAAACTATTTAAATCTTTCTATCTCTATGGCTAGCATACATTATGTATTCAATACATACTATTTGAATTTCCTTTCTCTTTTAAATTCAATTTTTATAACCACTTTCAAATTACACTAATAAAGGGTTTTCACAAGGTTTATATATGTTCAAGCAATAGCCTTTTTATGGCAAAGATGAATAA
This sequence comes from Nanobdellota archaeon, assembly GCA_038044345.1. Lineage (GTDB taxonomy): Archaea > Nanobdellota > Nanobdellia > Pacearchaeales > GW2011-AR1 > VGKP01. Next base: position 1,208 of record JBBTAG010000085.1, on the reverse strand, counting down.
TAATGCGAAGAAAATGAAGAAAAAGAAAGTAAGCTTTGTGATACCGGCATTAAATGAAGAAAAGGCAATAACTCGCGTTATTAAAGAAATTCCTATTAAGAAACTCAAAGCAATGAGATATGAGACAGAAATCCTTGTAATTGATAATACTGAGAAAATTAAGTTTGCGTAAACTCCCTACTTCAGTTCGTGAGAAAGCAAACTTAATTTTCGAGGTGTTCAAGAACCATACTTGTTGACACGCCATACACTTTAGTGTATGGTTCTTGACAATTCTAAAGATAAAACAGCATCTGTTGCCAGGAAGGCTGGGGCGAGAGCGGTGTTTGAGAACAGACAAAGAAAGCATTTTGCGTTATATGCCTAATTATAAATCATACCTTATAGCATGATTTATCGGTAAAAAACCGATAAATTATACCAAATAGAAAGATTTATATAGTTTAAAGGGGTAGAGTAATTATGACAACAAAATATGACATATTCGAAATAATACACAAATATCAGCATCCTATAAAGCCCATGGAAGTATTAAAAATGTTAAATAAAAGTAAAAGAGAGTATGATAACATTCTTCGTCTTATTAATGAACTAGTAAATGAGGATCTTATAGTAAAAACTCCCTATGGTTTTCAAATTAAAAAAAGTGGAAAAACTAAAATTCTCTATGACATAATTTATCATTGTTTAAGCAATGATCTAAATTACAATTCCCTTATAGATCCTAATATTGTGGAATTTATAAGTGTATCTCTAAAGCAAAGAGAAATAACTTCTAAGGAGATAAACTTAAACCCTAAAACCCTAAAAAAATACATTGATATTTTGAATGAAAACAACCTAATTTTAATAATCTCTGAAAAACCTCTAAGAGCTAAAGTATTTTACAATATTCTTTTGAATAATTTGTTAGTCTATTTTGGATATAAACACAAGGTTATAACAGAAGATAGTTTGGACTATCTAGGAGAGATAGTTAGGGAATTAGCTTTATTTAGAAAATTGAGAAAGGGCAAGAAACAAGAATACAAACAAATAATTGATGAATTAGAAGTATATTTTATCCACCATAGCCTTTCTTTAGAGGGAAATCCTATAACCTTGCCTCAAACAAGAAGAATATTAAAAGATAAGATAGTCCCTTCAAATTTGAGGACTAATGATGTTGAGGAGATTCAAAATTACCAAAAAGCTATTTTTCAGATGTT
>JBBTAG010000084.1:0-2593 GCA_038044345.1 Nanobdellota archaeon | reverse complement strand
ATGATTCATTCCAGGAATTATTTGCCATATTTGCTGCATATGTTGCATTGTAAGTTGAAAGCCATGCACCTTCCTGCGAAGTTATATAGCTAAGAACTGGAGTTGACATGTTATATCCCCACTGAATCAAAGCATATTTTGCATTTGCATATGATTCATTCCAGGAATTATTTGCCATATTTGCTGCATATGTTGCATTGTAAGTTGAAAGATAACTTCCATTGCTGATTAATCCAGCAAAGATAGTATAATTTGCATTCCAAATAGGATCTGATTCCGCGCCTGCCGATGGAGTTGTGCAGATTATTGTTCCATTTGACAGTGTTCCATTCACAACTTTGCCTGCCGGACAGACCTGATTCAACAATGTGTTGTATGTGGCATTGTAAGTATTATTAACATATCCACTTGGATTGCTTGCGAGATAATAATTGGACAGGCTTGAATTGTAAGCCAGTGAACCATTATATGCTCTTGGATCAGACTCTGTTCCTGCAGGAAGATTTGTTAATAATGAACCATTACCTATAAAGTAGGAAGCAGTCACATTTCCAGTAACATTAACATTTCCAGATGCATCTATATCTTGAACAAATAACTTTGTAATTCTGTTTGCTAATGATCCAAGCCAGCCAAAAAATCCAGTTTGAGTAGTGGTTATATTTTCACTAAATGTTTCCGATTGATTTTTTAAAGCATAATTTGTTAGATTAGTTGCTGCAGAATCAGAATTATCAGTCTCACAAGCCACGCTTCCATTTCCATAAATCACTCTTATTGAACTTCCTTCTGGACAGGAGTTTATAAATGAAAAATTAATAAATGAAATATTATTTATTAATCCGAGAGATGACTGAAAATTCAGTCTTTCATTTTCATCGAAATCAAGATCCTGACCATTAATTGCATAATCTTTCCAATACATATTTCCAAATTCTAGGTTTGGTGAAATCATTAAATTCCAAGAACCATTTGTAATGGCATCTGTAATTGTCTGGTTGAAAATAATATTTCCTGCTGTAGGATCATTATAAATAAGTATTGTAAGATTTCCTATTGAAAGTAATCCCCCTGTTGATTTGGATTTTACATCAGTTCCTTGGTCAGAAATAAGAACGGTCAATGCAGTAGAGAAAGACAGAGACATAATTATAAATATCATCAGAGAAAATGTTGCAGAAATTTTCATTAAATTACTTTTCATTTTTATCTCCCTCACTTTTTAATAGCTCGATTAATGCTTTATTTAGAGAAATGGAACGTGAAACCTTGAGTTTCCATTTATTCCAGATTTCTTCTGGAACCTCTAGTAAAAACGTTTTAACATTGTCTCTTTTTTTCATTTTACTAAGTAATACTTATTTTTGCTTATTTTAAGTTACTGTAAGTTATTATAAGTTATTATTAATTACTATCACTTAGTATTTAAATGTTTTGTTTTTTAGTGCCTTGCGTATAAATTAGGTATTCTTAAAATAAGATAATCTTGCTCTATTGTGCAATGAAATTATGGAAATAGTTATGTTTAGTGATAAACTTCAAGATAAAGACATGTCTTTGATTAACAATTGGATTGATTCAGTTAGTTATGGCTATGAGCGAAGCGAATTAACTTGAATCTTTTCAGCGTATCTAGAGTTTGTTATTGCTTGTTTTATATTTTCAAATTCCATTATTACTTATCTCAAAAATCTCTGAGGTCTAATCACCCTAAAAAACCAAACGAATAAAGTCTTTTTAATCTTTTCGAAGGACCAAATTATTTAAAGATTATAGGAAAAATAACCTTTAAATAATATCTTTTCCTAAGAATTATATGATTGAAGTAGAATCAAAGGCCAAAATTCCAAACCCCAAAAAATTTAGAATTCTTGCCCAAACAATTGGACGCTATAAGGGAAAAGAAAGAAAGATTGATGATTACTATACCATGGAATCTCTAAATGGATATCCCAAAAAAAGCCTTCGAATTAGAAAAAAAGGATCAATATTCATAGTTAATTTCAAGCAAAGAATATTTTATGATCGCGGAGTGTACGCAAAAAAGGAAACTGAATTCGAAGTTTCAGATATTAATGGATTTATTAGGCTCATTCATGATTTCGGTTTTAAAAAATGGTTGACAAAAGAAAAATATACAGAATTATATGAAATAAAGAATAATTTTCATATAGAATTAAATCATGTTAAAAATCTCGGATGGTATATAGAAGTTGAATATCTTTGCAATTCCAAGGACATTCGTAAAGCAAAGAAAGAAGTTCTTAATGTTCTTGCAAAACTACATTTGCATAAAAGAGACATTGTAAAAGAAGGGTACACGAAGCTTCTCTGGGATAAAAAAAGATAATTTTTCATTATGGAAATCCTTAAATACCCTTTTGATATATATATATTATGAAAAAAAGAGGGATTTTTGGAAGGGGGAGAAATGCTTTTCTGATTGTTTTGAGTATTATTATAATTATTTCTTTAATTAGTGAAGTGCATGCTGCTAATCGTTACATAAATTCAGCGAATGGAAACAATGCTAATTCAGGAAATGACTGGAATAATGCATGGGCTGTACTTCCTAATACATTGATAAGAGGAG
>JBBTAG010000083.1:0-1257 GCA_038044345.1 Nanobdellota archaeon | reverse complement strand
TTGTCCGATTTTGGAGAGACCACTGTTAACACCGCTTACAAAGCAAAATTACAGGTCTTAAATTACGCGACGGTTCCGACAGACGCTGACTCTCTGCCAACAGTGGTTATAACCGACCCTGCCGGAACAGTCCAAGTGCCGGCTGGCGTTATGACCAAGGACTCAAACGGAACTTACAGTTACAGTTATAGTATTGGCGCGAGTGCGATAGGCGGCGTTTGGGAGACAGTAGTTTCAGTTGTTATAAAAGGCCAAACAATTAAACGCAATGATTATTGGTCTCTTTCCAGCTCGCCGGCTGATGTTAAAATAATTGATATTACAGATAAAGTTATACCGACAATAACCGCCAATGTGAGAATTGATAACAAAGGAACTGCGGCGAGCGACTTTTACTATGTGTACTGTATTGTAAGCAGTGCGGATAATTTATGCGGTGGAAACGATGATGTAGCCTCTGGATCGGCTACCGCGTTTATAAATGCCGGAAGCTTTATAAGCGTAACATTGACTTTGAGCAATGTGCTCACAGCGGGAACCTATTGGCTTAAAGTCAAAGCGCGCGCCTTGGCCGAAACTAACTGGGCGGCAGCAACGGAGCAATTTACAGCAGAAAATATCCCTGGTGGTGGTGGCGGAGGAGGTGGGGGTGGCGGTATTTTACCATCACCTATTGCAGTAACTTGTACAAAACGAGCAGACTTTAACTGCGATAATAAAGTAAATTCAATTGATTTCTCAATTTTGCTTTATTATTGGAAATCTCAACCACCATTTAAAAATATTTATGTAGATATAAATAAAGATAATAAGGTAGATTCAGTAGATTTCTCTATACTTTTGTATGAATGGGGGAAATAATTATTCATTATTATTAATTATTCGTTATTATTAATTAATAAAGTAAATATGAAGAAATGTGTTTTTGTAAAATGTTTGGTTTTATTTTTAGTTGTGATTTTTATTCCTAGTATTGCTTCAGCCACGAATGTTTATTTTGAAACAGCAAAAAATACTGTTTCTGCCGGAGATACATTTATAGTAAAAGTTAAGATTGATGCTGAAAATAAAGATGTAAATAGTGTAGAAGGAGATATTGTCTTAGAGTCACAAAATAATAATTTTGTGGTGAGTGATTCTATTATAGCCCAATCTCCTTTTACTCTGTGGCCCCAACCCCCCTTTCTTTTGGAGGATAACAAAACTATTTCTTTTGTAGGTGGAGTTCCGGGAGGTTTTAATTTAGATAAGATTAAT
>JBBTAG010000082.1:0-16714 GCA_038044345.1 Nanobdellota archaeon | reverse complement strand
GGATTAATAAATACCCTTTCAGAATCTGCTTCTTGAATTTTCATATCCGAAAAACTTCCGGACATTACACTCTCTTGTTTAATTTCTTTTATTTCAATTATATTTCCATCTGCTAATTGAATCAAAGAATCCTCAGTTAAACAAGCATGTGCAACTATGTTCCCACCAACAGCAGTTGTAGGGTCTCCAAACATCATCGCTGGATTAGCCATCACTTGATTTGTTACATAGATAGCTAAATTATGTTGCTCAGCAAGCCTCATAAGTTGATGCAAATATCTATTCAACTTATGTTGCCTGTCAGCTAACTCCCCCCTCCCAGTAAATTCTGCCCTAAAATGAGCAGTCAATGAATCTATAATCACCAACTTGATTGGTTCTCCGTCCTTTATCATTTCACTTATTTTATCCAACAACAGAATTTGATGATCTGAATTAAAAGCTCTTGCAACAAGCAAGTTTTTCAAAACTTTTTCTGGATTCGCACCCATCCCTTCAGCAATTTGTCTTATTCTTTCTGGTCTGAAAGTTCCTTCAGTATCAATAAACACCGCCTTTCCGTTCGCCCCGCCATGCTCTTTTGGCAATTGAACATTGACAGCTAGTGTCAATCCTAGCTGCGTTTTCCCGCTCCCAAAAGCACCATATGCTTCAGTCAATGCCCTAGTTTCTATTCCTCTCCCTCCCAGAAGTTGATCAATATTCTTACTACCAGTCGTAATATGGAGTACGTCTTCTCTTTTTTTAGCAAACTCATCTCCAGACATAAATCCTAATTTCATCATTGATCTAGCCGCCTGGACGGCTTTTCTTGCAACAGCTTCCCCAACACCGGCCATATTAGCAAGATTCACAGGGCTCATAACCGCAAGCCCCATTAAATCATAAACTCCTGCAGCCTCAAGCTTTGCAGCAATTCCTGGTCCTATCCCGGGAACATCAGTCAATTTAAGCTCTTTTTGCTCATCATCAGAAATCTTTTTTTCATCGTCAGCCTTTACCATACTTTTCTTTCAAACCTTAGACTTTATAAATATTATATCAATTCAGAATACATTTTTTATCACATTAATAAAACACTCTAACTTAATAAAATCCTAATAAACAAAATTAAACTAACTAAGCACAAAACATAAAATACAATTTTCTCCGTCTTTCCGCCAGTTCTAATTCTCCATTTGATTTCATCTTTAAAGGGCCACCAAGGCCTTATCCCTTCCGGTGTCAATGAATCGGATATTAAATGCCCAGCATAACCCAAAAAGAAAGGTAATGCAAGAACTGGAACATAAAACATAAAAAATAAAGTAATTGCCAGTGTAAGTGTAAAACTATGGAATATTCCCCTGTGTTTAACTACCCATTGCAATGGTCTGAGAATTTTATGCTTTCCCATATAGGATTGACTCATGTCAATATCAGGAAGAAAAGTACATATCAAGACAACTGCAATAAAAATAAATTTGTTGAATGTAACTGCTGGTAAAAATAATAAAATTAAAAAGATTGCAGCCGTAAAATGTGTTCTAAACATCATTCTCAACGAAAGAAAAATTGAAATTTAAATCTATCCTTTTTGCTCAAGTTCTTTTAACAGTAAATCAACCTTAACATCTTCTACCTCTTCTATGTTCAACTCGGCCGTATTAAATAACGCATTCATCCTCATACTGCCAATGAATATTTTTTCTTCACCCAGTATATTCTTTTTCTTCTCCAAAAACTTATCCATATTAAAAACTTCTTCCTCGTTCAGTCCAAGTTGATATATTATCTCTCCAAATAGAACGCTTCTTATAGAATCAGTGCCATCATCTAAAACAACATTCAATAATGCCCTATGTTTTGGCTCTATCTTCCCATGTATCTTGCACTCATTATCCATTACTCTTTTCCCGCATTCAGGACACACTTCAAAATATCTTGGCTCAAAAACCTGAACAATAACTGCTCTTATCTTCAAATTTTCACCTGCTTTGGCATCCTTAATCTTTTTATCAGAAAACATTTTCTTTGTCACAACATCTTCCATAACTTCTTTGCTCAATTTTATGTCAGAAAAAGAGCTCAAATGCAATTCTCCGTTTCTCACCTGCCCATTTGAAATCTCAACAATATCATCTTTTTTTATCTTATTCTGCTCTATTAAATAAATATGATTTGTGTCCCATAAAACCGTTTTAACATTTCCACTTTTATCGGCAATTGTTAAATTAACAACTTTTCCTTCCCTGCCAGACTTATTATAACTCCTAATTGGAGAAATATCAATAACCTTCGCAACAACGTTGGCCTTTTTCATTCCTTGAACAAGTTCTGATATCTTCATTTTTTCTCTATCGAAATTAATCCCAAGTTCGGCAGCAACTATCTGCGCAGCACCCTCCTTTGAAACAAGTCCAGAAAGTTTTGCCCGTTTAGCTTCAACTTTTCTCTCTATATCCTCTCTTGGTAATTTCGACGCCTGTGAAATTCTTTCCACCAATTGTACATAATTATCCATTCATCTCTGATATATTCTTGATTTAAAAGTATTTGTGTTTGCAAGTATCGAATTAAAGGGAATAAATAATACTTAAATAACACTATTTTATCTTTGATTTTCTAATTTAATTTTTTAAAACAACAAGTTTTATAAATCAATCATCTTAGTCTTTGACATGGCAACGGTTGTAATAAAAATTAGAATCCTTCCAGACTCACCAGAAGCAAATCTTGATGAAATAAAAACAAAATCAATCTCTTTGTTGAAACCTGAAGGAGCAAAAAATATCTCCTTTGAAGAAGAACCGATCGCCTTTGGCTTGAAAGCACTCATTCTAAAAACAGATATGCCTGAAGAAAAGGGCACTGAGCTTGTAGAGTCAATATTATCAAAAATTTCGCACGTCTCCTCTTTAAAAATAGAAGACTACAGAAGAGCATTTGGTTAAAATGGCGTTAACACCAGAACAAATAAAAAATATAAAAGAGCAATTAAAATCTCAGACAACTAATTTACCTGAGGATAAAAAAACTCAAGCCCTAGCAGAAATAGATTCTCTCTCTCCACAAGCAATTGAATCTCTTTTGAAACAACAATCTCTTTCCTCTAAATCAGAAAAAGAGCAAAAAACAATTTTTAGAATGCTTGTTGATAAGGATATTCCATCAACACAAGTGGACGAAAATAAATTTGCCATTGCAATTTTGGATATAAATCCCATTTCCAAAGGGCACATAATGATAATACCAAAAAAACCAGTTCATGATTCAAAAGCAATTCCAAATCAAGCTTTTTCTTTGGCCAAAAAAATAGCCAAAAAAATATCACTTAAACTTTCTGCAAAATCAACTGAAATGCAAACAGAATTAAAATTCAACGAGGTTATAATAAACATCATTCCTTGCTACAATGAACTATTAAACATAAACTCGCCGAGATCAAAATCTTCCACTGAACAACTGGAAAAAATTGCATCTTTGCTTCGTCCAAAACAAAAATCAAATATAGAAAAAATCAAAATAAAGAAAGTAAAAAATTCTGAAAATCAAATTTTAAAATTGCCAAAAAGAATACCATAACAAGCAAAGTAAATAGAAATGCTGGTACAAACGGCACCCCAAATCTTATCCAGACTTTCTTTCCAGTCTTGGTTAATATATTTATTTCCTTGCTGCTTAAACCGTGGACACTTTTTCTTATCGTTTTATTTCCGACTTTGACCTCCTTTTCCAACCAATCCCCCACAGTCAATTTTTCCGGTCCAACAAATCTAATCATGCAGCCTTGCTCTAAAGATTTCAAATAAATATAAAGCAAGGGAACAAATAATAGAAAAGCTGCAGAAAAATACCAAAAAGAATAATTACTTCTCAAATAAATAGTCTCTAACAACAATAAAACAATTAACACAAAACTAAGTAAGAATAACTTCTTTTTTTCTCTAAATTTTTTAACAAATGCTGATTTAAACTTGTCTTTATTTGCAAACGCAATAAATACACTATATATTAAAGTATAAATTGTGCCAATTAAAAAAAGCAAAAACACAAATCCAAAACCAGAGATAATAATATCAAAATAGCTATTAAATGGAATTATCAAACCGAAACCTATCAAAAATTTTGCATCCCCGCCGCCAAAAACCTTAGTGTAATAAAAAACATTTGCAATTAAAAAGAAAAACACCGCTCCAAGAAGTCCAAAGATTAAAAAATTGAGATCTTTATGAAAGATGCTGAAAAACACCCTGTATGAAAGCGCAAATGCGATAAATGAAAAGCTAATCCAATTAGCAACCTCCGTTTTTCTTAAATCATTAATTGAAGCAATTATAGCATAAACAAACGCTAATAAAAAAAGAAAATAATACTCTTCCATGTAAAAACTAAAAAAGCAATCTTTATTAATCTTCTCTTGCATTAACAATAATGAAAGAAGCATCAAATCAAGAGGTAAGAAAATATATTTTCTGGGTAATATTGGTTCTATTGTTCGTATTATCATTTTGGGTCATAAAGCCATTTATAACTGCGCTTATTTCAGCATTCATTCTTGCCTATTTAATCGAGCCTCTTCATAAAAAAATATCTCTCAAGCTTAACAATAAATTTTCCGCCATCGTTTGCGTAATAATAATTTTAGGAATAATAATAATACCCCTCCTAATTGTAACGGGAGCAATAATAAACCAAATATCGTTCTCAGAAAATATAAATTTTAATAGTATTTCAAAACATATTTCAGCATTCTCTTTTTTGAATAATTTAGACTTGAATAGCCTGAAAACAAAGGCTCTTTCAATCCTTTTGTCACTTATTACCTCAATAATATCATATCTTCCATACCTCATAATCTCAATACTTATCACTCTACTAGGAACGTATTATATACTTATAAATTGGAATTTTCTCTCTTCAACTCTCGAGGCATTATTGCCATTCAAAAACAAAAAAGCAATGAGAAAAGAGATTTCTGGAATAACACAAAACATAGTCCATGGATATTTATTGATTGCTATACTGGAATTCATAGTTGCGGCAATCGGCTTTTATATTGCGGGTACAAAAGCATTTATACTTCTCGCATGCTTAATCGCACTGTTTGCATTCATCCCAGGAATAGGCCCTGGAATGGTCTGGATTCCAACACTTATTTATTACATATTTAATCAAAACTACTTTTCAGCAGCAATTGTTCTAATAACTGGTCTAACAATAAGCATATTGATTGAAACTATTCTTTTAGGAAAGATAATAGGCAAGAAATCAAATATCTCCCCATTCATATTCCTACTTGGCGTTCTGGGCGGAGTTCCAATATTTGGCATATTTGGATTCATTATTGGCCCCCTCATTTTGGTTTATAGCATAAAAATAATTCAAAAAACAATTACAGACAAATAAAATATTTTAACATTGGCTTATCACAGCCTCCTTGCCAAATGTTAAACAATGGCTACCTTTTCAGAGCTTGATTAACATTGCTAGACCTGAACTTTCCACCCTTCTTATATTTATTAAACCTTGCCTTTGCACGTTTATCATTTTTACTCTTTCTTTTATCAGAATATCCGTAATCCATGGGCATACCAAACAAAGATATTTTATAAACCTTATTTAAACACAATACCTACGCAAACAAAAAGTAAATTGTAAGATTATCAATAAAAACAAATCAAACTGCTAAAATCCTGCTTGAAATTAGCATTAAGAAATAATTATCTGATAAACTACAAAAAACGAGTATCATCATGAAAATTAATTACTAAAATGCCAGTTGCATAACCACTGAACGTTACTTTAAACCTTCAAACAACAGCCGTTTGTAGCAGCTTCACTGAAACCCTTATCCCTTGGTTTTACATTTGCTGATGCACAAGTTCCACCCTTGGCAATCAATTCACCATTCAACTTCGCACAAGTCAAAGAAGAACAAACAACATCATTAATTTTCGTTTTTTCAGTAACTTTAGCACTCTTAAACAAATCAACACAATATTCCTCTCCTTTTTGCGTATAATTCAAGGCCACAGCGCCATCCTTTGACCTGCACTCTATAGCAGTTCCCAAATCAAGCTGACTCTGTATAGTTGGATATTGGCAATTCACTTCCTGAGTCTCCCCAGTAATCTCCACCTTTCTCCATTGATCACAAAAAGAAAGTCTTGTTTCTGGAGTCGCCACAAGCTTGCATGCCTGCGCCGCAACTTCCAAACTCTGCGGTGCCTGACCAAATAAACCACTAAATATTGAGAATCCACCTGTAAAGAACAATATTACAACTACTGCAGCTATAATTGCCACAACAATCCAGATTAACATTCCTCCTTCATCACTTGCCCCTTTTTTATTCACCATCAACATATTCAATACAAAACCTCTTTATTTATAAACCTTTTGTGAAGTAAAATCTTATCTTCGTTAAGGCTTTCTAAGCCTTATTATAAACCTTTTTACAAAGTAAAAATCTTATCTTCATTATGGTTTTTATGCCAACGTAGTTTTAAACTCTATATTTTTTAATTGTCCATCGATTGAAAAGACCCTCTTGCTTTTCATCTCAACACTTTTATCGATTATTGCACCATTTCCATCAATTACTACATTAACAACAATATCAAAATTAACTAATCTTTTCTGCAGGCAATCTTCAATTTCTTTTTTCGTATCAAACATCTCACAAGACTCTAAAGCAGAATTTATCTGCCTAAACCCATGCAAACCTTCTTTTTCTATGTCAATATCAATTTTTATTTTTTTACGATAAATCGCTGCAACAAACGTATTCACTTGATCATACGACGAAGATACTGGCACAATCCCCCAAAACCAAACCCTTCTTTTATCTTTTAACATTACACTTCCAGAAAGAACAATTTCATCTAATGAAGCACTTATAAAATTATCATTCAGTTCTATATTTAATTTTTTCTTCTCGTCTTTGTTTAATCTGCTTGTCAAATACAAATTATCCATAGAATCTTTTATATTTTTTTCAGTAGCCTCATAATCCTCTGTACTTAAATCCACATTCGAGTATTCTTCAATAAATTTTGATTTAACCATAAAAAACATGCTCGTTTTCAAACCATATTCCTCCGCATAAACTTTATCAATAAATGATGCATCTGCAACTTCAGTCTTTATCTTACCAAAGTGGGTATAAAAATTAAAAAGCGCAAAAACACAAATTACTAGGGACATCAAAACTATAATACTAACTTGAACATCCCCTTTTCTATTCATCAATTTTCACCCCTATTACTTTTTTATAAATCTCTATTGAAAATTCTCCATCAGACACATAATCTGCATGCAAATACCTTCTTTTTCCAGCATTTATAAGCAAATCATCACAATTGTTCTCTAAATCTAAGCCTATCCTTTCAGAAATAGAACATTCTTTTCCAGATATTTCCATAATATTATTAGATTTCCCATCCTTAATTGCCATCAGACAAATATGATAACAACTTTTGCCATATTGTGAATCAAAATATTTTACAGCATTCTCCTGTATAGAATTAGAAATCTCTTCCTGCCCAGAATTTACATAAATTCCAATTAAATCATACATATACCCCTTATCTTTAACATAGCTCTCCAAAAAAACAAGTAAATTTCTGCTAAGACCATAGTCCAAAGATGAAAGCTCTGTGCTCGTCCCAACAACTATTTCATTTGCCTCTGTATTGAATAGAACATCTGTAGGCATAACAACTTTCTTAACACTGAACACAACACTAATAACAGCAAATACAACCATAATAAAAAATATGATTACGAACGCAAGCATCCAAGTCATAGTTGCTCCAATTTGTGCCTTTTTATTTCTACACATATTAATTTGTTGCACCTCTTTTTCCAAGTTGATTCGAAGCAATTATAATTTCAAGTTTTACAGGTTTTACTTCCTTGCCATCAAAAAATAGAATTTCTTTATTAGAAACAACACATTTCGGATAATTCTTTGCGACCAGACTTTTTTCAACAAGACAATCCTTCTCGTATGGTACATTTCCCGCAATAATATCTTCCCTCATCTTTTTTCCAGAAATATCAGAAATAGAGATTCTAAGATAATATTCGTCATCCGGCCCAAAAACCTCTTTTGCAATATTACATTGCAAAAACAAGTTAAAATCATTTAGCAGAAATTTATCCAAAATAAACCCGTTACTCTCAAGACATTCATACAATCTTCCAGACAAAATTTCTGCCTCCAAACCTTTAACATTGACATCTGCCCCATAAAAAATCAAAACTCCTGCAACAATACCCATAGCAATCATTGCCAAAACAAAAAACCACCAAATGGAGAGGTATTTCTCTGCCTTTTTATTGTTTAACATTCCCCGCCTCTTTTTTATCATTTATTGATATGACTATATAATTTTTTTTAATAGAATATTCTATATCATAATCACTAAAATATTTAAATCTGTATCCAGAACTACTGCCGAGACTTACAATAACTTCTCTTTTTTCATTGTCTATCTTTATAACTTGTTCGGCAGGCTTCGATTCATCTTTCACTTGCATCCCATCCCTTATGTCCAATAATAAAGTCGTGCCCGGCTTTGCTCGATCTATAAGTAAAGCAATCTGCTTTGCATACGTTTGTTCATAAATAATCGCTCCATTCGAAGACTTGAAAATAAAAATCATGAGAATAACAAAAAAAGCAATGTTGAGAACAATAAAGATAATCTGTTCAGGTAAAAATTCATTCCCTCTTTTGTTTTTTATTATACTACTCATACTAAAACAAAATCTTGATTTCTTATAAATCTACTGATTAAGGAATACTTTCAACAATACTGCAGGTACTCGCTATTTTTTTCTCATTATAGTCTGAAAGCTTTAAAACACTGCATCCATCTCTTTCCTTTCCACCAGAACTTACACTTCCACAATAACCTGCAGCGATATCTCTGTTATAAGCAACGAATCCCTGCTCTGCAACTCCGTAAATAAGTGCAAAAAGAGCAAGCCCCTTAGTCAAACCAGTTGCACCTATTTTCGTAATTTTTTTACTAGATCCTTTAGCAAACTGCCCAAGCGAATTTCTAATTTCTGGTCCATATGCCGTTTGTTTGGTTACAAAGTTTGTAGGTTTGAACGCAGAAGGCTTTACAGCAAAACTCACCCCTAAAATACTACCAGCCAATTTCATTGAATTCAAAAATGCACCTTCACTTGTAGGAGCAGATATTTGCATAAATACTATTGACGCCTCATTATCCACAACATTTTTTTGCTGAATATTTTCAGAAATTTGTTCTGTCTCTAATTTCAATACATCTTCTACACTTGCATCAGTTCCTGCCTCTTTAAGTTTGTCTACTTGGCTCGTTATATCTTCTTGAACCGTAAGAGGTTGTATATCAACTCCTCCAAAACCCTCACTCGCAAAATAATCAAGATAAGATATATCTCTTTCCGGAACAGCATGAGTTCTCATATATTCTCCCAAATCCATTTTACTTAAATCAATCTTTGCCTTAATCAAACTTTCCTTATCGAATGCTACTCTCGAACAAACAACACAACTCGGATAGATTTGTCCAAATCCATAATTTTTAGCTATAAACTGAGAAAAGATACTCACCTTGCCCTCGCCCATCATGCTCCAACAACTAACCATATTCTCAGCCAATGCTTTTTGAACATCATCCAACGTTTTAACTTTGATAGTATTAACTTGCTTTGAATCTCCAAACTCTGCACATTTTCCTCCAAACGAACTTGCAGTCAAACATATTTTTTCAGTCTTACATTTCAAAGGAACTGCTTCCTCTGCTATGCTCGGAAGAGTCCCCCTAAATATCACCGACTCATGGCATGCCTCTCTATCAACATTATTCCTAAATCCTATCTGGTATATCAAAAAACCAATCAATAACAAACCAATAATTACCAATACGACAGATATTAGCATCGTAGATGATATCTCTCCATTTTTACTTTTCATATTCTTCATTGCATTATCGAGTTTAAAAATTTATACAAACCATATCCCAGTATAACCATTAAAAAAGCAAGCAACACCCATTTGATTATTTCAGTCAATTGCGCTTTCCTATTTTTCATTTTACTTATTCTCCGTTTTCAACTGAATAACAAATCCATCCGTCTCATTCTTTAAAGTAAAAGTAAGTGGGATCTCCTCAATTTTTACCCCGCTAAAATCATTTCCTTGGGCATCTTTTACTATTACAACTTTATCAAAACCCTTACAAACATTACTCTTTGAACAATCACTCTCACTACACAAACAAAGACATATGCTCTCTTTGCACTCTGGAACCAATCCAGGAACATTCGTATCTTTAAAATACCATTTCTTAGGAGCAATATAAAGATAACTGTCCGATGCCCCATTCGGAAGCTTAATTACTTTGGAACTGATCTCTTCAAGTGCAGATTTTGCCTGTTCCTTTTCGGTATTATTGATAAATGAACTGAACATCGCAACAGCCAGATATACAAGACCAGCTATACAAACTATTGCAATAAGTATCTGCGCAGTTGCCGGCAAAACAATCTCTTCTCCCTTCTTATTTCCAATTGGTATCATTTTTCTTACATAAGTTATTTACAAATATAATTTCCTTTCATCATCGAAGCGCCATTCAATAATTCCAAATCACTCTTAATCGGAATTTCAGAATATTTTTTCCTTAAATCATCATCAGTCATCCACTGATTATAAATTGCTATTTTCATATCAGAATTAACTTTCCCCACCTTGGGATCGGGTAATATACTTGCAGGAATTACATACAACACATAACCCCCACGATCTAGATTGATCTCATCTTTCTCCTCTCCATCTTGAATCCATAATAGTTTTGTTTGTGTATACCCTGTACCTGACTTTATTAATATATACGATGCTTTAAGTCTCGAAAAACCAAGCTTATAAAACAATGGATTTTTAAAAACAACCAATTTTCCAACCTGAACTCCAGGGCATACCTTAGAAACTACAATCTTATCATTGCCGCTTATTTCGCTTTCTTTCCCTTCTGGATAACTATAATCTGGAAGCAAATCTTTTATTTTTTGGGGAAGATCGAACTTAAAAACGGTAAAGATAACAACAACTATAACAATTACAACTAAAATAGTAATAATTATCTTGTTTACTGACATTGATCCCTGACCCTTTTTCATTTCTATCATTTTCCAAACCTAAACATATTTTTTATGAATTCTATCGCCCCCACACCCTTGCCCTTCAATATAAAATATGCACTCAATAATATAACAAGAACAGTTACTGCTATAATCCACCAAGCAAGCATTTCCATCTCCATGCCCTTTTTATCTTTCATATTAATCACTATTTATTCGTATTAATAAAACTATCTCCAACCTTTTTGCGAAGCAAAACCTTCCTTTAATAAACTTTAGAAAAGTTTATCCAACAAAGAATTTATAACTTGCCTTTTCTTGAAAGTTATAAGAGATATATGAAAAAGATGGTAACAACTAAAGATATCTTAGACAAATATAGTAAGAAAATTGAATCTTCTCTAGACTCTCCAATAGATGAAGGAAAAGCATCCCAAGATTACATCGAATTTAAAAAAGAAATGTCTCACGAACCGACAAGATATGAAAAATGGGCAAAATCAATGGGCACGTTTATTAAATTAAAGGTTTCTGAAAAAGACAGAGCCAAAATACAGAAACAGCTAGAAATCGCACATGTTGATGTTACTCCAAGCCAAGCAGTAACCTTAGCCACTCTTGCAATGCTCTTTGTCTTCGTAACAACTTTCCTAATTACATTCGCATTTTATCTTATCAATGGTTCAACACAAATTCTTTTCCTATTTTTGGGCGCTCTCGCCAGTTTATTCGTATTCTATTATGCATACACACTTCCAAGAAGAATAGCAAATTCCTGGCGTCTTCAAGCTTCAAGTCAAATGGTGCCAGCAGTTCTTTATGTAGTTATTTACATGAAGCACACATCAAATTTAGAAAGAGCAATCGAATTTGCATCTCAACACCTCGAAGGTCCTTTAGCTCTAGACTTCAAAAAAATATTTTATGATGTCGAAATTGGAAAGTTTTCCACAATAAAACAATCCCTTGACAGTTATTTAGAATCCTGGCAGGAATATGCTCCAGAATTTGTTGAATCTATTCATCTGGTAGAATCTTCTTTATATGAACCATCTGAACCAAGAAGAATTCAAATTCTGGAAAAAGCATTGCAAATAATCCTTGACGGAATATATGAAAAAATGCTGAAATATTCAAGAGAAATCAGATCCCCTATGACAAATGTCTATATGTTAGGCATAATACTGCCAACACTCGGATTAGCATTATTGCCTCTAGCATCAACCCTATTAGGCGGAACATTACAATGGCAGCACGTCTTCGTAATTTTTAACGTTCTGATTCCATTTGGGGTATTCTATCTTACTTCAGAAATTCTATTAAAACGTCCTGGCGGCTACGGAGAAACCTCTGTTTTAGAATTAAATCCGGATTATCCAAAATTTAAATCAAAAAAGCCCTGGATGACTGCCACATTAATAGCATTCCCTATTCTCATTCTTGGAATTTTACCATTCATATTTCAAATAGATTTTCTAACTTCTACAATCGGTCTAAAAAATGATTACACCTTTGGTCAATTAGGCATCCCAATATCATCGCTTGAAAATAGTTTTCTATTCGACTTCAAAAAATCTCCGGAAGGAAAAATGGTTGGCCCATTCGGCCTAGTTGGTGTTTTATTGAGTCTCCTCGTGCCTCTAAGCATCGCCCTCTTTTTCACCACAGCATACAAATTAAAAACACGCGAATTGATAAAGTCAAGACAAAAAACAAAATTACTCGAAGAAGAGTTCAATAATTCTGTCTTTCAACTTGGAAACAGGCTTGGTGATGGCCTTCCAGCCGAAATAGCATTCGGAAAAGTGGCTGAATCCACTCAAGGACAGACAACTCAAAATTTCTTCTCAATGGTTAATCTTAATATTCAACAAGCAGGAATGTCTCTTGAACAATCAATATTTGACAAAAAAAGAGGAGCAATAATCTATTATCCATCTGCCTTGATATCAACAGCAATGCGCATCCTAGTAGAATCGGTAAAGAAAGGTCTTCAAATTGCAGCCCGTTCATTAATGTCAATTTCAGATTATGTTAAAAACATTCAAAAAATTAATCAGCGTCTTAGAGACCTTTTAGCAGAAATAGTCTCTGACATGAAATCAAATATGACTTTTCTTGCTCCATTGCTCGCAGGCATAGTTGTAGGCTTAGCATCAATGATAACTCTCATCTTAAACAAATTAGATGGTTTTCAACAAATTCTTACCGGTGACACAGCAAACTCCGCAGCAACTGGAACATTAGGCGCCGTAATGGGCATATTTAACCTATCATTGATGATTCCTCCCTATTTCATTCAATTAAGCATCGGTCTCTATCTGATAGAAATCATGTTTATCCTCACAGCAGCATTAGTAACAATAGATTCCGGAAAAGATGTTCTAAAAGAAAAATACGACCTCTCGAAGAATTTAATGAGGGGCATTCTTTTATATGTCATAACTGCTTTCTTCTCAATCGTGGCCCTGACAATGCTTGCAGCAATATCCCTAAAAACCCTGTAGGTTTAGTGATTAAGATACAAAAAACCAAAGAATATTTAGAAAATATACAAATTTAAAAAGACTAAACTTTTCGAAGTAATATGAAGATAAAATCGGAAACAAAATTAGGTAAATGGTCAGTATGGTTAAACACATTTTTCCTGATGGTAATTGCTATTTCTGTAATTTTAGTTAACGGCCTTGGCATACTTTCTTATGATGATAATTGGTGGGATATAACTGTGCCGCTCGTATTCTCTGCAAGTATCGCTGCTTTTGTTATTGGAATAATCGCTGTAAGAAAAAACAAAGATCGCTCTGTTCTGGTTTATCTGTCAATTCTTATAGGTTTACTTACAATTCTTTTTATTCCCTTGCATAGCTTATTTATTAGTGACTAATCAAATTATTAACACCTCATTTTCTATGCGCAATATCCATAAAGTCCCTTTAAGTTTAATATCTAAAAACTCAAAGTCTCAAAAATCCTTGGCATTATCATAAAGCCAGTCTTTCCACTTCGGAAAAACAAATTCAGACCAAGGCAAACCCTTTTCTTGTCTTACTTCATCACTTATTCTATGAAATGCATTGTTTGAAATTACATTAAACTTTGCTTCCAATAACGCTGGTTTATTCAATTTTTCAGCAGCATCGACGATTTCTTGCTTAATTCTCCCGCGCAAAATAATATTATCATAAACAGCGTCCCAATTTCCTGCCCAGCCCTTAACATTTCCAGCAATGTTCTTGATTATTTCAGATTCTCCATTCATAATCTCCTGCGTAGGCTCAAGCTCATCTTTCTCAACATTATATCTTACAAGGTCAACAAATCCTTTTTCCTGCATCGGATCTTTTGTCCAATGCTTTCTAACCTCAGTAAGAGAAACAATTCTCTTAATTGAATGCAACCCATCTGCAGTTTTAACAGGATTTGCAACAATTATCAAATCAGTTGCCTTGAAACTTGTTTCAGGAACTCCCAAATCATTAACAACTCTATCAAAAATTCCATATGGAGAGTCTCCGTGTATAGTCCCAGCAACTACATTCGCAAGTGCACCAACTCTCATTGCTTCATATAACGCTTTAGCCTCAGAGCTTCTAACTTCTCCAACTATTAAAGCAGAGTCTCCCAATCTCAAACTAGTTCTAATTCCCTCAGACGCTTCTACTTCCGATGTTCCTTCTAATAAAGCACTTCTAACTTTCATTCTTAAAATATCATACCCATTTTTCCTAAGAGAATCAACCGGCAATTCTAAAGTGTTATGTGCAATTATATTTTCACAAATAAAATTCTCATTGCCTGGAACAGAAATATCATAAACATACTCTGAATCTGTATTTATCTGTCTTACACTCTTAATCTTATCCCAAAATATATCGGATGCAACAACATTTCTTAATGGATCAATAGGGTTAGTAATACCGGGGGGAACATCTTTCAAAACTCTGTCTAGATGCTCCCTTCCGACATTATGTTCTAAAGTTATATAATCATACTTATTGAATTTTTTTCCTAATATATCATTTAACTCTTCTTTAACTTTTAAAGGTAAAGGTATTATGTCTGAAGTATCATGAGTTGAGACCCTAAGACATAATTTATTCAAATTATCTTGCTTTGCTTTAACCAAAAATCCTACATTTTCTTTAAAACTGCTCAGCATCTTTACAGAACCAATTCTGCAATTAATAGTATTATCTTTTCCATATGGCGTATCTTTAGATTTTTTTAAAGTAGAAACTCTCAAAACAATATTGAATCTTAATAAAAGAGAGGTAATATCGT
This sequence comes from Nanobdellota archaeon, assembly GCA_038044345.1. Lineage (GTDB taxonomy): Archaea > Nanobdellota > Nanobdellia > Pacearchaeales > GW2011-AR1 > VGKP01. The sequence goes on along the minus strand of JBBTAG010000082.1, from coordinate 1,306 downwards.
TAATTAATTCTTTCGAACAGCTGGAAAAAACAACCTCTTTATCAGAAGCACAACCGTCTCCACTAAAAAATCCTTTCAACAACCAGCCAATTTGTTTATCTGATAAATTATACGTCCAAGAAGGTAATTTCTTAGTATAAGATGTTCCATTTAATTTCAAAACCTTCTCCATTATTTTTTTCAACAAAGTTTGATTTATCATAGAAGAAAGTCCGTCTGAGTGTATTTTAACATTTGAGTTAAATCTTTTAGCTATTTTTCCAATCAATTCTTTATTTTCATTTTCTTCTGCAGAAACAATAACAGACTTCTGGTCATAACAACCATCAGCCAGCCATAAACCTATAAAATTCAAAAATTCCTCATCCAGTTTCAACTTAGAAGAGATTGTTTTGGAAGCTCCTTCAGTTTTTAAAAACAATTCGTGATCACCAATCTTGTCTTTTATTTTATCAAAAACATTTAATGGTAAAATACTTTTATTCACCCAATTTTGGATTGCAGATTTTTTATAATTCATAGAATACGCAACCTCGAACAACTCTTTTCGATTTTCAACAACATATTTTTCAACACCCATTCCTAAAACAAATATCTTCAAACCTAACTCCTTCAACTCATTTGTATATTCCAACAAGTCTACACTATCTAGATAATTATCAAACAGCAATTTTGAAGGAATTGCAATAAACTCTCCTTCCTTCAAGGTTTTTACCTTAACCTCTTTCATAATATTCTTCTCATCAAAACTAAATAACGAGTGGTCACCAGTAACTTTTATTTTCTTTCCAGATGTAGTAATAACCTCATAAATTGGCTTATTCAATTTATGTCGTATAAGTTTGCTAGGTTTTGCCAAAACCACCTTTCCAGATTTATTGACCGAAAAAATCTCTAAATCACCAATATCAACAACTTTCTCTCTCTTATCAATATCAACAAATCCCTTTTCTTCAATTTTTTCATCAATTAATTCCCCAATAGTAGTTTTCTTAAACTTGCCACCTTCTTTAACAACTATTTTTGAATCTCCTGTAACACTATCTTCAACAACAAGCACTCTCACTTTTGGAATAATCTCCAGCATCAACGCCCCGAGAAGAGAGGTCTTTCCACTGCTTCTCGTACCTGCCACAAGCAAAGTTCTATTTCCATCAATCAAAAAACTAAGCAATCCGGCAGTAAATGAGTTAATCATTTTATTTTTAATAAACAAAGGTAACGTCCACGGATCATCCCTATGTCTTCTAAATGCATACGCCAAACCCTGCGGAGATAAAGGCTCTTTGACGGCAGCAACTCTTGC